>JBAIXJ010000184.1:0-1785 GCA_037916645.1 Opitutales bacterium
GAAGCCGCTTGCGGCGTGGCACGGTCGCTTCGCCGCACGCGGCTACAGTTTGCTCACCTGGCAAACAAACACTTTCCCCTCGTGAATCGTCACGTTGGGATCGCCAACGAGCGCCGACAGGTTATTCACAACATCGCCGGTGGTGACCCCCTTGTACCCCCAGTGCCACGGCAGACCGACGTGATGCACCGTGCGGTCCTTGAGTCGGTACGGCCGAATCCGCCGTGTCACCAGCGCCTTGGCCTTGATGGTGCCGCGCGGCGTCGAAATCTGCACCCACCCGGTGTTGCCGACGCCGAGTTCCGCCGCGTGCTCCGGCGAAATCTCACAGAACAGCTCCGGCTGCAATTCCGCCAGCCACGGCAGCCAGCGGCTCATCACGCCGCTCAGGTGATGCTCCGTCAACCGATACGTGGAGAGCACGTGCGGATAGTCCGGCGACGCCACCTCGGCGTAGGGATTGCCAGGAATCTTCCACGTCAGCGCCACCGGGTTCGACTGCTGCTTGTAGACGCTATTAGCCACCGGCGATTCGTACGGCTCGTAATGCGTCGGCATTGGCCCGTCCACAAGGCCGTTGGGCGCGTACAGCCAGCCCTTGCCGTCCGCCTTCATGATGAACGGCGATGCTCCATCGTGCGCTTCCAGGCCGGCGGCGCCCGGTTTCGCCTTGGCCGTGGGCGGCTTGTTGACGACGAAGTCCGGCACATCCAGGCCCACCCAGCGCCCCTTGCCGTTATCCGCAGCCGGGTCCCAGTACACGTAGCCCCGCTGTCCGGGCCCGCCGCCCGTGTATTGCCGGGCCAGTCGGGCTTCCTTCGGCCAGGGATTGCCGGCCGGATCGGCGGAGCAGCGGTTGTACATGATGCGGCGATTGGCCGGCCAGCTGAAGCCCCAGCCCAGCGCCACCCAATCGTCGCCCTGGCGATTGGCCGCCTGGTTCTTGCCGTCCCTGTAGATGCCCGTGTAAATCCACGCTCCGCTCGTCGTGGTACCGTCGTCCTTGAGATCAGCAAAGGTCGGCAATGGCTTACCGTCATGAATCGGGTGCTTGCTGCCGGCCGGCCAGATGTAGCCGTTGATCTCTTTCAAAATCAGCGAGGCCGACGGCTCGTCCTTGACCTTCCAGCCTTCGTTCTCCTTCTCGTCCATGTAGTCCCAGACCATCGCCTGAATGGGGCGATCGCGTTTCTCCTTGCTGTCGCGGTACAGTTCCTTCAGCCGCATGCCGAGATGGTAGGTGAACCAGATGTCGCTCCGGGCATCGCCGGGCGGATCAGCGCCGCGCTCGTGCCACTGCACGAGGCGTTGCGTGTTGGTGTAGCTGCCGTCCGCCTCGGCGGTGGCAGCCGCCGGCAGGAAGAACACTTCGGTGGCGATCTCCTCCGGCTTGAGTGTGCCATTCTTGACCTCGGGTGAATCCTTCCAGAACGTCGCCGTCTCCGTTTCGTACAGGTCGCGCACCACCAGCCAGTCGAGCTTCGCGAGCGCTTGCCGCTGGTAGGAGGCATTCTGACCGCCGACGGCCGGATTCTGACCCATCGCCATGAAACCCTTGATGACGCCCTGCATCATCGCCACGAACATCGGCAAGTGCGAGTGATCCCCGATGTTCTTGGGAAGGTAGTCGTAGGCGTAATCGTTCTGGGCAGTCGCGTCGTCGCCATACCAGGCCTTGAGCTGGCTGACGATGAATTTCGGGAAATTGGACCAGTAAGAGGTCGGCGACGTCTCGGTATTGATGTACTCGCCAAGCGAGTCGTTGGTGCGCCGCGCGTCCGGCGC
>JBAIXJ010000185.1:0-2732 GCA_037916645.1 Opitutales bacterium
TGGCGTTGAACGACATGCGCACGCTGCGCTCGAAGGTCGACCTGCTGAGCCGCAACACGATGAAGGTGGCGCAGTTCCTGGCCCGGCACCCGGCGGTGGAAAGCGTGCAATACCTCGGCCTGCCGGACCACCCGCTGCACGAGCTGGCGAGCCGGTACCTCTGGCTGGTCGACGCCGAGCACGACGAGCAGTACGGCCGGCCCGTCAACCGCTACGGCCACCTGATGTCGTTCTGCGTGCGCGGCGGGCACGGGGCGACGCGGGCGGTGTTCGACGCGCTGCAGCGCATCTGGCGCGCCACCGATCTCGGGCGGATCAAGAGCGTGGCGACGATTCCGGCGATCTCGACGCACCAGCAACAGGGCGCCGAGGGGCGCAAGCTCGCCGGCATCCCAGGCAACCTGATCCGCCTCTGCGTCGGCGGCGAGCACCCCGACGATGTCATCGCCGATCTCGACCAGGCCCTGCGCCGCGGGCGGGACGCCTGAGCCGCCGGGCGCGTCCGGATTTCGCGAGCGACAGCCGATTGGGCCGCCGTCACGCCGATTCGCGAAATCGGCGCTTTGATGCTAGTCTGAACGCGTTCGTTACCCCGCAACCCCAACCCGCAGAGAACAGAAAGGTTCTTTGTCCATGCCGTACTATATGTTCCAAGGTACCTATAGCTCCGCCACGTGGGCGGGCTTGATCCGAAAGCCCCAGAATCGAGCGAAGGCGATCCAGAGCCTGGTCAAGAAGATGGGCGGCAGCCTCGAAGGCTTCTGGCTTTGCTTCGGCGAATATGACTACGTCACAATCTGCCGACTGCCGAACCAGGCCGCCGCTGCCGCGTTGGCGGCCGCCGTGGCCGGCGGCGGGGCGGTCAATTCGGGGAAGACCACGCCGCTGATGACCTTTGAGGAGGGCATCAAGGTGCTACGGCAGGCCGGCCGCATCGGCTACCGCCCGCCCAAGTAAGCCGGCACCAGACTCTGCCCGCCGCACCAGGCCGCGGCCTCAAGCCGTCTTTTGCGCGAGGAGCGTCAGTCGCGGCCACCACCAGACGATGCGGCCGTCCTCCTCGCCGAGGCGCAGGGCGGTGCGGACGTGGGGCGGCGCGGTGCGCACGGCCTCCAGCACCCGGGCACGGTTCTCCGGCGGGGTGGCCGCCGTGTCAAAATACCATTGCAGGTCCGGCTGCTTGAACGGCTGCAGGACCGAGCGGCGCACCGCCAGGCCCTCGTCGCGCACCATTTCCTCCCAAGCGGCGCGCGAGAGAAACCGGCCGTGGGTGGGGTCCCGCCAGCGTTCGACGAGGTGGAGCCAGGCCTCGGTCTCCGGATCGTTGTCCGGCACGCTGCCGTCGATCAGGAGAAAATGGCCGCGCGGCCGGAGAACGCGCGCGACCTCGGCGACAAACTGGGCCGGCGAACTGAAATGGTGCGGCGCGACGCGCACGGTCACGAGGTCGAACGACGCGTCGGGGAACGGCATCAGTTCGCCGGGAAACCGGCGGGTCTCGATCGGGAAGCCGGCCTCGGTCGCGAGGCGCGCCGCGTTCTCCAGCATGCGCGGCGCAATGTCGCCGGCCGTGACGCGCCACCCCTGCCGCGACAGGTACAGGGCGGTGTGGCCGCCGCCGGTGGCGACGTCGAGGGCCGTCCCGCCCGGTGGCACGGGCAGGTCCGCGAGCGCCGCGGCCACATCGGCCGTGTCGGCGAGGATGTGCGATTTGCCGTACCGGTCGCTCTGGCGGTCAAACTGCGCGGCGACGGCCGATTGGTTGGGATCGAGGGGCGCTGACATAAAGGGGTCCGGGTGAACCGTGTTCAGTTCCCGCCGCGTTTCAACGGCGGGCGCGCACTGCGTGCGTCAGGGGCCGGCCCGAGGTCGCGGACCCCGGCCGGGGATTTGCCAGCCCGGTGTGGAATCCGATCTCCCGTTTCGGCGTCAGCTCCGCCGGCGGCAGCAAAAGCGGCCGCAGTTTGGCATAGAGGTCGCGCAGGGCGGCATCGTGAATCACCAGCGTCCGGTCGATCTCGGCCAGGCGCCGGAGAACGGCGGCGTTGGTCGCGAGTTCCTCGCGCAGGCGCAGGAACGCCCGGACGAGATAGATGCTCATCTGCACCGCCCGGCGACTGTTCAGGACATTGGCCGCCATCAAGGCGCCGTGCTCGGTGAAGACCCACGGAGATTTGCGGATCCCGCCACGGCCTGCCTTTGATATCGCAAATTGCGATATCAAACGCGCCGTCTCCCTCTGATTGAGCTGAAAGCGAAATTCCGCAGGGAAACGTTCCACGTTGCGCTTGACCGCCTCATTGAGGCGGAAGGTGGGGACGCCGTAGAGATGTGCGAGGTCGCCGTCGAGGATTACGCGCCGGCCGCGGATGGTGACGATACGGTGGGCGATGGCTTCCGCAGGAAGTCCAGGCGGTGCTGATGGCATAGGGGGATTGCAGATTGCGGAAAACTCCCAGAGACGGCAATTGAAAATCGGGATCTGGATATGGATCGAACCCAACGGCGGCCGCTTGCGTTTGCGGTTTGCCGGCCGAAGCTTGGGCGTAGCCAGAGACCAAAACGCAGATGACGACGGGTTCCCAACGTCAGCATGCGACCGACCCTGCCGCCGGGACGACAGCCGCGCCGGAGCTGCGCCGGCCGGAGCTCCTGGCGCCGGCGGGGGATTGGGACTGCGTGCGGGCCGCCGTGGAGAACGGCGCCGACGCCGTATATTTCGGCCTCGAACG
>JBAIXJ010000186.1:0-2900 GCA_037916645.1 Opitutales bacterium
GGACTGGCTTGGCGTCGGGTTCGACTGACGCCGGTCGCCGCGCTGCTGCTGATCCTGCCGGCACCAGCGGCGACCGCGGCCGACATCCCGGCGGATGCGGCGGCCATCCTGGCGCGGAACGGCAAGCGGGACACTCCGGTGGCGGTCCACGATCCGTCCACCATTGTGAAATGCAACGGCGAGTACTGGGTGTTTGCCACCGGGCGCGGGGTGATCTCGCTGCACTCGAAGGACCTGGTGCATTGGGAAAAAGGCCCGCCGGTCTTCCCGAAGCCGCCCGCGTGGATCACCCAAGTCGTGCCGACGCAGAAGGGCTTCTTCTGGGCCCCGGACGTGATGCGGCTGGGCGATCGCTTCCTGCTGTACTATGCGGTTTCGGCGTTTGGGAAGCGCACCTCCGCCATCGCGCTCGCCACCACCCCCACGCTCGACCCGTCGGATCCCGCCTACCACTGGACCGACCGCGGCATCGTCGTCCGGACCGCGGAAAGCGACAACTACAACGCGATCGATCCCTCGATCTTTCGTGATACCGATGGAAAGCTCTGGCTGGCCTTCGGCTCGTTCTGGAGCGGCATCAAACTGATCAAGCTGGACTCCGCCACCGGCCTCCGGGTCGCGCCGGATTCGCCGATGACCGCGCTCGCCTGGCACGCCTCGATCGAGGCCTCTTGCCTGGTCCGCCACGGTGACTACTACTACCTCTTTGTGAACTGGGGTCTGTGCTGCCGCGGCGTCAAGAGCACCTATGAGATTCGCGTCGGACGCAGCCGAACGGTCACCGGCCCCTATCGGGATCGGGAGGGCGGCGATCTGCTCCAGGACCACGGCAGCGTCTTTCTCGCCGCCGACGGACCGTTCATCGGGCCAGGCCACGTCGGCATCCTCCCGGAGGACGGCCGTTTCTGGCTGAGCGTGCACTTCTACGACGGCACCCGCCACGGCGCGCCTTCGCTCGCCATCCGCCCGTTGATCTGGTCGGCTGACGGCTGGCCCGTCGCCGAACCGGTGCCGTGACCCGCCCACGGGACTCCCGCGCCCCCTCCTTCCTCCTTCTCCATGGACAAGAACCGATTCTTCTCTTCCGCCGCCTTGGCGCTGTTCCTCGCCGCCCCGGCCTGGTCCGCCGCGCCGGCCGTGAGCCTGACGATCGACGCCGCGAACCCGGGTCACGGTGTCAGTCCGCTGCTCCACGGCATCTTCTTCGAGGACATCAACTACGGCGCCGACGGCGGGCTGTACGCCGAACTGGTGCAGAACCGCTCGTTCGAGCACACCGAACACCTCTACGCCTGGGGCACGGTCGACCGCGGAGGCAACGGGACGGTGACGATCGAGACGGCGGACCCACTCAACGCCAGGAATCCCCACTATGCGCGGCTCGACGTGAAGGACGCAGGCCGCGGCTTCGGCCTGGCCAACTCCGGCTTCGGCGGGATTGTCGTGCGGCCGCAGGAGAACTACCTGTTTTCCGTCCGCGCCCGCGCCGCGGCGGGTTTCACCGGCGGCCTCCGCGCGGTGATCGAGGACGAGACCGGCCGGCCGCTCGGGGAATGCGCGGTGCCGGCCCTGACCGGCCAGTGGGCGAGATATGACGGTGTGATCCGGAGCACCGGCCCGGCGGACCACGCCCGGCTGGTGGTGCTGGCGACCGCGGCGGGCCGCGTGGACCTCGACATGGTGTCGCTCTTTCCGGAGAACACCTGGAAGCACCGGCGCAACGGCCTGCGGGCCGACCTCGTGCAGATGCTCGCCGACCTGCACCCGGCGTTCCTGCGGTTCCCCGGCGGGTGCATCGTCGAGGGCGAGGACCTGCCCAACCGCTACGAGTGGAAGGACACGATCGGCGACATCGCCGAACGGCGGGAAAACTGGAACCGCTGGCAGGACGCGATCCGCGAGGAGCCCGCGCCGCAATACTACCAGACCTACGGCCTCGGCTTCTTTGAGTATTTCCAGCTCTGCGAGGACATCGGCGCCGCGCCGCTGCCGCTCCTCAACTGCGGCATGGCGTGCCAGTACCAGTCGGCGCAGCTTGTGCCGCTCGACCAGCTCGGCCCGTTCGTGCAGGACGCGCTCGATTTGATCGAGTTCGCCAACGGACCCGTCACGAGCGCCTGGGGCGCCAAACGCGCCGCCATGGGCCATCCGGAGCCGTTCCACATGAAATACCTCGGCATCGGCAACGAGCAGTGGGGCGAGGAGTATTTCGAGCGCTACCGGATCTTCCGCGACGCCATCAAGGCGAAGCATCCGGATATCGAGCTGGTCACGCCCGTCGGGCCCGGGGTGGGCGACGGATGGTGGAAGCTCGCCTGGGACAAGTTTCGGAGCGGCACGCCCGCGGACATCGTCGACGAGCACTACTACCGGCCGCCGCGGTGGTTCCTCGACAACGCCGGGCGCTATGACGACTACGACCGCAACGGCCCGAAGATCTTCGCCGGCGAATTCGCGGCCCATGATCGCGGCCGGCGCAACACCCTGCGCGCCGCGCTGGCCGAGGCCGCCTTCATGACCGGCCTCGTGCGCAATTCGGATGTCGTGACGATGTCGTCCTACGCCCCGCTGTTCGCGAAGGCCGGCGCCTTCCAGTGGCGGCCCGACCTCATCTGGTTCGACAACACCCGCGTCTACGGCACGCCCTCGTACTACGTGCAGAAGCTGTTCAGCCGCAACCGCCCGGACGCCGTGCTGCCGTTGACGCTGACGGCGGACTCGGCCGTCCCCGACGTCTTTCCGGGCCGGATTGGCGTCGGCACCGTGGACAGCACGGCGGAGTTCAAGGACGTGACGGTGACCAAGGCCGGCCGGACGCTATACCGCTCCGACTTTGCGGCGGGCGCCACCGGCTGGGAGACCGCGGCCGGACAGTGGACGACGGCGGATGACGCGCTGCG
>JBAIXJ010000187.1:0-11012 GCA_037916645.1 Opitutales bacterium
GTCCGGGGCAAGGGCGCCGACGGGGTGTTTTGCGGCGCCGCGCTCCTGCTCCCCGACGGGCGCATCGTCACGGGCAAGAACTCGCCGCAGATGCACGCCGCCGCGAGCCTGGTGCTCAACACCGTCAAGGTCCTCGCGGAGATCCCCGACCGGATCCATCTGCTGCCGCCGATCATCACGACGTCGCTGACCCACTTCAAAAAGGACGTGCTGAAGGGCAACATGATGAGTCTGGATCTCGAGGAGACGCTCATCGCCCTGAGCATCAGCGCCACGATGAATCCCGCCGCCGGCACCGCGATCGAGAAGCTGAAGGAACTGGCCGGCTGCGACGTGCACCTCACCCACATTCCGACCCCGGGCGATGCGGCCGGCCTGCGCAAGCTGGGTGTGAACGTGACCAGCGACCCGGAGTTTGCGTCGAAATACCTGTACGTGAGCTGAACCCGCCCGCCTGCGGGCCCCGCGCGGTTCGGACCCGCCCCTACCGCGCCAGCCGTCTCAGGGCCTTGTTGATCGCGGCCAGGTCACATTTCTCCGGGTCATAGCCCGGTCCGAGCCACTCCCGCCATTCCCGGCCCAAATCGGTTTCGGGGTGTTTGAGGCAAAAGAGCATGTCCCGGTAGGCCTCGACTCCACCGCAGTCCTCCGGCGGCCCGGCCCGTCCGCCCGCCGCGCACCGCGGATAGGCGCCGCCCTTCTGCGGCGCCAGGGATTTCTCGAGGCGGACATCCACCTGCCAGCCGTCCGCGAAAAGGTAGTCGTAGGTCATCGGCCCGTGTTCGCCGAGGTGGAGATCGACCAGCGCCACGTCGCGGTCGTCCTCGATCACGATTCCGCCCTGCTTCAGCGGGTTTCCATAGCGCCTGTTCCCGAGGGTGAACACATGCGTCTGATAGTCGTACCAGCCGAACGCGACCTGGATGGCCTCGTGCAGCCGGCTCAGCCACGTCGCGTCGCGCACCAGCAGCCGCCGCCAGATTCGCGGCTGCAGGCCCGCCACGGAAAGGCGCAGCGCATAGACCCGGCCCCCGGTCTTTTTCCGGACTCCCGGCCCGCGACCTTCCTGGAGCGAGATCATGTGCCCATTCAAGTCATCCCGGCGCCCCGCGCAAGCAAGCGGGAGACCGTCACAACGAGCTTTCCGTCGCGCCGCCGGGCGGTCATCCTGCCCGCGGCCGGGCGCCCGCCCGCCCTTGGCCTGCCAAAGATGCCCGACTCCCCGCCGCTCTTTGTCCGCCTCCACCGTGAAACACGAGGACCGTTCACGCTGGACCAGCTGCGGGAGCTGGCCGAGGCCGGCGTCATCACGCCCGAGACGGCGGCCTCGGCGCAGGCCGCCGGACCGTGGTCGCCACTGCGCGACCTACCCGACGGCGGAGGCCTCTTTCGCGCACGGCCGCAATTCCAGTTCAAGGCCCGTGATTTCGAGGCAGTCAATCGGCCGGAGGCGGCGCCGGTGGACCATCGCGCGCTCATTGCCGCCGCCAACCAAGGCAGGGCCCCGCCGCCCGGCGGCCGGCCGGCGGCCTCCTCAAACGAGGTCGTGGAGATTCTGCAGGAGAATACGCGCCTCCAGCTCCAGCACGAACGGCCGGTCGACCTCACGCCCCGGCCCAACCGCCGGCGGCGCGACTACCTGATCGCGATGACGGTCGTGAACGGGTTCTTTGTCGCCAGCCTTCTCTACGGTGGCGGGGGTATCTTCGCCCTCAGCGGCATCGTCATCTGCTCCGCCGGCATCACCTGGATCATGTTCGGCGTCATGGACCGGTATTGAGGCCGACCGGCCCGGATCATCAGCGCCGGCGCGTGCCGACGAAATGGTACAGGAGAACGGCCGCGGCGGCGGCCACGTTGAGCGATTCGACCGCACCGCTGCCGCGGATGAAGACCAAGCGGTCGCAGGCGGCCGCCACCTCGGGGGCAAGGCCGCGCTCCTCGTTGCCCAGGACCAGGGCGATGGGTTTGGCCGGCGCGGCTCCGGGTTGAGGCTCCCGACCGAGCGGCTCCGCGCCGCGGACGGCCGCCCCGACGACTTCATAGGCAGGACGCACCAGCCGGATGAATTCCGCCAGCGATCGGACCCGGTGAAACGTGACATGGGCCATGCCGCCCTCCGCCACGCGGTAGGCGGCCTCGCCCGGCAGCGCCTGCTCAGGGTCTTCCGGGATGATAAGGTGCCGGGCGCCAAAAAACGCGGCGGCGCGCACGATCGCCCCGAGGTTGTGCGCGTTGCCGATGCGATCGAGCAACAGCAACACCTCCCGGTTCCGCGCCCAGAGACGAACATCCTCATTCCTCGGCGGCCGCAGCTCACGCTGCTCAATGACCGCCACGATGCCGCCGTGATGCACCGTGCCGGCGATCTTCTCCAGTTCGGCCGGCTCGACACAGCGATAGATCCGGCGCGCCGCCGCCAGGGCCTTGCACATGACCCCGATCCGGCGCCCCGTGGGAAAGTCAAAATAGAGGCGCTTGATCGCGCCGGCGTCCCGGGCGAAAAGCGCCCGCACCGACGCCAGACCGCACACCGTCAGCTCGTTGGGTTTCATGGATCCTTCGACCCTCAGCGAAGCGCCACGGCCCCGGGCATGCAACTCCCGGCAGGGGCCCGGCGCCGGGCACGCACGCCCTGCCCGGACGCTCGCGGCTACCGCCACCCCACAACCGTGAGTTCCTCGCGGTCGTGGTAGAGGTGGCGAACGCGGCACCCGGACGCATGGGCGGCCAGTGGAGACGCCGGCGCGCGCAGTTCCGCCAGAAGAGTGACCGGATCAGCCCGGCCGAATTTCAGGTTGACCACGAAACGCCGGCACCACCGCTGGGCAAGCCACGGAGTCACGATACCCCGCAGGACATGGTGCGGTTCAGCCACGAGGTCACAGAACAACCAGTCGAAGCCTTCGCCGGGCTCCGGCCGAAAATCAAAGGCATCCAGCCGGCGGTGCTGGATGAGCGGATGTCCGCGGGCTCCGCCTTTGAGGGGTCCATTGTCCACCGCCGTGACCCGCGCCCCGCGCTTGGCAGCGCTGTAGCTCCACCCGCCCGGCGCCGCTCCGAGATCGGCCACAGTCTGCCCCGCCTCCGGTTCGACGCCCAGCACGCCATAGGCCTCCTCGATCTTCAGATACGACCGCGACGGCGCGGCCGGATCGTCCGCCATCCGCCGCTGTCCGCCCAGCACGGCAGCGCGCGCCACGAAGGCGCGGTCGAAATCGACAAACGCCGCAAAAAGTCCACGGGCGGCGCCGGGTCGGGGGAGGCGTCCCGGCTCCGCCAGCCGGGCCACGCGCGCCATCCGCCGCCGCAACAGGGCCAGGAACTCCCGCTCGACGACGGCGGCGCGCCGGGCGATGCCCGCCCCCGATCCGGGCGCCCACCAAAGACACGGCCACGGGGTGTCGATCCGTTCGCCACCGACCGCGGCGGCAAACCATCGGGACACGGCCGCGGCCATGGCGTTGACGGAGCCGGCGCGGAGTTCCACCGGTTCCGGCAGAAGACAATGCGCGAACGCCAGATCGCCGGGCGGTCGGCCGGACCCGGCTCGCACCCAGCCGCTCCCCTGCTCCGGCGGCAACCCGCCGGACGCGGCAAGCTCGCCGGCCAAATGGCGCTCAAAGCCGGGCTGGCAGGTGACCAACATCCCGGCCATTGCGGGGGCCGGAACGCGGCGAGGCAAGCCCGCCGTGGCGGCCGTTCACGGGAGTTCGCAGGTACCGCCGGCGCAGGCCACGACCTGCTTGAGTTCGGTCAGGTCCTCTTCCTCGCGCAGCAGCGTGTAATCCACCGGCTGGTAGACCAGCGAGTTCCACTTGGCGATATCGTCCTTGGTCGTCACCGCCTCGCGCGGGGCCTGGGCGTAGGCCTTGTCGCCCTGGTCCTGCAGCAGGGCGACGCCGGTGAAGCTCTGCCGGTTCTCCCAGATGAAGCCGGCGACCGCGGGCCACTCGTCGCCGCGCACGGAGATGGTGCACGAGACGTTGTGGTGGAGGCCGGGCGAGAATTTCTCGTGGCGCCGGCCCGCCTGCACCCAGTTCAGCTGGACCAGCCGGACGTACTCGAGGTGCTTCACGGCCGACAGGTCGTCGCGGTAAATGCCGAAGGCCGGGCCCTCGACCGGGAAGGTGATGACTTCGGTGCGTCCGTTTGGATCGTAGATGCTCGGCTCGACCATGTGCGGATTGGCCCGCTTGAACTGGTTGTAGATCGGATCGAATACGTTGGTCTGCACGCGCCGGAAATAGCGCAGCGAATGATGCGGATGGAGGCCGCTGCTGGTGCCCAGCAGGAGGCTCGCCGTGCCCTCGGGTTTCACGCAGGTCGTGCGGGCCGCGGGGTTGATGCCGAGGGCGCGCGCGACCACCGCGTTGACCGCCTTGACCACGGCCGCGCCGGTGCGCAGGACCTCGGCGTCGAGCAGCACGTCGGGTCGGTCCAGCACGCCGCAGATCGATACGCCGAGCAGCGCTTCGCGTTCCGTGATCACGCGGGAGACGGGCGAGAGGTACTCGAAATTGGTGTAGCCCGCCTGCAGGGTGCCGATGACGGTTGCGTGGGCGCAGAGCTGGTAGAAGCGTTCCGGGTTTTCGGCGGCGGCGGCCGATACCGTGGTCAGATTGCAGAATTGGACGCCGGTCAGGACCGCGCCTTCGCGCAACTCGCCCTGGTAACCAAGTTCACGCAGCCGGGCGATCGCCGCCGCATCAAGCGTGAGGCGGGGATGCAGTCCGATTTCGACGCACGGGTTCGCCCCGTATTCCGGATCTTCCACAAAATAGAAACCCGGCTCCCCGAACTGCTTTTGCGCCTCAAACAAGCGCTCAAACTGCGCCCGCGTAGCCTGCGCGCGGACGATGACGGCGGAGTTGTTGCTCGCCGTGCGCTGCGGGTTCTCTTGGAGCCAATTGCCCGTCTTCGCCGCGGCCATCTCCTCGTCGTCCGCGGAGAAAAGGCAGATGGTCGCCGAGCGGCGCACGCCGCCCGACAGCACCGCCTTGGCCGCCCACATGAGGATGTCGTAAGCCTCGATGGGGCGCAGCCGGCGTCCGGCCGCGCGCTGCACGATGTGCTCGATGCGGGTGAGGGAATGGAACAACGGCTCCGGTCCGGGCGCTTTGCCGCCGGAGGTCCGCAAGGGAGCCCCGGCCGGCCGAATGGCGGAATAGTCGAAGATCACCCGCCGGCCCTCGACCGCCGCCAGCATCAACTGGTGCAGCGCATCCGCCCAGCCTTCGATGGTGTCGGGGACGACGAAGGTCGAAACCGGGGCGTGGGAGAGCAGCGGCGCCAGCGGCGGGAGCTTCGCCACGTGCGCGCGCTGGACCGAGAAGCCCACACCGCATCCGCAAAGCAGCAGATAAAGCGTTTCGCGAAACGCCTCGAGGCGGTCGATGTACGTGAAGGCGCAGTTGTAGATCCGCGCATGCTTGTTGAGCACCGCCTCACCGCCGAACTGGAGGCTGCGCATCGACGGCAACACTTCGCGGTGCTCGGCCGCGGTGAATGCCGCGCGAATCGCCTCGTGCAGCCGGCCCAACCGTCCCACGCGCGCGAGATCATCGGCGTTGACCTCGCCGGCCGCCAATGCCGCCAGCGCGGCGTCGCCGAGCGACGTGTCGGCATAGTGTGACAAATGCATGTCGCAGACGCGGCCGACCGCCTCGGGCCAGGTTTCGCGACGACGGAGTTCGGGGGAATACCGGGCGTAACGGGAGATGGCTATGAAGTCCTGCAGTCCATTGGCGGCGTGGGAAATGGGCAAAGCAGAGCTGTCCATGGGTGACGAGAAATGTAAAATGTTTTGGACTCTAACCTGCCGCTAAGCGGCACGGACTCGATCAGTCCGGGGGAAGCTACTACCTGTTGTGGTTTTGGGTAGGGTCAACCACAACCCATAGCGTTGAGCACATTATTACGCCGGCTGATAGGCTTATGGGGGCGAACGATATCAACGAAACGAGTTCACCTAGGAGTAACATAACTGAATCACATTAGCCTCACTTCTCTACGGAAAATGGCGCTATTTTTGACCCGTCGCGGCGGTTCTTTCTCGGTGGCCGCCGGCTCAGAGACGGCGCACGTGGAAGCCGCCGTCGACATCAAAAACGGCTCCGGTGGAGAATGGAAATCGATCCTCGGCGACGGCACGTACCGCGCGGCCGACGTCCTCCGGCGTGCCCCAGCGGCGGATCGGAGTGAGTCCCTCCTCGTGAATCAGTCGATCGTATTTTTCCCGGCTGGCGCGCGTCATGTCGGTGGCGATGACGCCGGGCCGGATTTCGTAGACATTGATTCCCTCGCGCGCGAGCCGATCGGCAAACAGCCTGGTCATCATCGAGAGACCGGCCTTGGCCATGCAGTAGTCGCCGCGGTCGATCGACGCCGTGTACGCCGAGATTGACGTGATCGTCACGATGCGCCCGCGCAATCCCGCGGCATCCGGGACCTGGGCGCACATGTGTTTCGCGACCAGCTGGGTCAACAGGAACGGCCCCTTGAGGTTGACCGCACAGACGCGGTCGAAACTCTCCTCGGTCGTTTCCAGCAAATCGTTTCGGGCAGCCGGGCCGACGCCGGCGTTGTTCACCAGCAGGTCGATCCGGCCAAATCTCGCCAGCGAGTCGGCGACGAGGCGCCTGCGATCGGCCGCCGATGAGACGTCGCCCTGCACCGTGTGGCCCGTGCCACCCGCCTGGCGCACGAGTTCCTGCGTCTCGGCCGCCGCCGCCGCGTCGCGGGCAAAGTTGATCATCACCCCGTAGCCGGCGCGCGCGAGTTCCACTGCGATCCCCCGGCCGATGCCCCGCGACGCTCCGGTCACCAGTGCGGCTCGTTGTTCCATGTCTCCGAACTAACGACCGCCGTTGCGCGCCAGCAACTCCAGATTCGCCGCCGCCTGGCCGGATCCTCCGGGCTGGGCGCCGGGATCGCCGCGGGCGACGCGCCAAACCGTGCGGCGAGCCAGAGATGACATTGCGCTCCGGATATGAGTCCTCTCGCCGCCGGCGGGGGCCGGGCGCCGCCAATCCGCCGTGGACGACGGCAGGCGGCCAATATCTCCCACGCGTCCGTGAACGCTCTTCCACGGACCGGCGCACTGGTGGTATAATCGCACCGCCAGCTCGCTCTCGTCCTGCCTCAAGGCAGTCGGTCCTTCCGGACTCGCGGCCCGCCATCCAATCCCGCAGCCTCCGCATCCCTGTTTCGATGAAGAAGAACTCGCCTCCCAAGAAGGTCCTGCTCGTCGCCAACGGCGATCTCCGGCAATCCGCGAATGAAATCTGCTGGCCGGCCCAGCACGCCATGGAGCAAAAGCTCGCCGCCGCGGTATCGCGGCTGGGCGGCCGGCTTGTCCGCGCCCATCCGTTCAAGCCGGCCCAGCGGCACGGCTTCATCGGTTCGCAAAAGGAGGGCATGAACGTGTTCGCGCATCTTGACCCGACGACGCCGTTGATCGTGGCCGAGGCGGTTTGGCAATACTCGCACCACATCCTCCACGGGCTCATTGCCCATCGCGCGCCCATCCTGACGGTGGCCAACTGGTCCGGCACTTGGCCCGGCCTCGTGGGCATGCTCAACCTCAACGGCTCGCTCACGAAGGCCGGCGTCAAATACTCCACGCTCTGGAGCGAGGATTTCACCGACGACTTCTTCCTGCGCGGGCTCGCGACCTGGCTGGAGACCGGCGCCGTGAGGCATCGGACAACCCACGTCCGCCCGCTCAGCCGGTGCACCCTCCCGGCGCGCGCCCGGCGCACCGCCCGACAAATCGCGGCCGAACTGCGCCGGCGCAAGGCGATCATGGGCGTCTTCGACGAGGGCTGCATGGGAATGTACAACGCCATCATCCCCGACGAGCTCCTCTTCCCCCTCGGCGTCTACAAGGAGCGGCTTTCGCAATCCGCATTGTATTTTGCCGCCACCCAAGTCAGCGATGAAACGGCCCGCGCGGTTTACGCCTGGTACCGAGCCAAAGGCCTCAAGTTTCATCTGGGGCAGGACGACGCCACGGAGCTGACCGAATCGCAGGTCCTCTGGCAGTGCAAAACGTATGTCGCCGCCTGCCGGCTCGCCGACGAATTCGGCTGCGACGTCATCGGCATCCAGTATCAACAGGGGCTGAAGGATCTTCTTCCCGCCTCTGATCTCGTCGAGGGCACCCTGAACAGTTCCGACCGGCCGCCGGTTCAGGACTCCCGGGGCGCGGTCATCCGGCCGGGCGAACCCATCCCTCATTTCAATGAAGTGGACGAATGCTCCGGACTGGATGCCCTGCTCACGAATCGAGTCCACAAGGCGCTCGGCCAGCCCGTCGAGACCACGCTGCACGATCTCCGGTGGGGCGACCGGGACCGAAGCGGCAGCACCGACGACTACGTGTGGGTGTTCCTGATCTCGGGCAGCGCGCCCGCCGAGCACCACACGGGAGGCTGGGCGGGTAGCGACTCGCTGCGGCAGCCGCCCATGTATTTCCGGCTGGGCGGCGGCACCTTGCGCGGAGTGGCCAAGCCCGGCGAAATCATCTGGTCCCGCATTTTCGTCGAGGCCGGCAAACTCAAAATGGATCTCGGCCGGGCCAAGGTGGTTGTCCTGCCCGCCAGCGAAACCGGACGACGTTGGAAGGAAACCACGCCGCAATGGCCGATCATGCACGCGGTGACCTACGGAGTCTCCCGCGATCAGATGATGGCGCGACACAAGGCCAACCACATTCAGGTCGCCTACGCCCACAATGACGGGGACGCGGATCTCGCGCTCTACACGAAGGCCGCGTTAGCCGACGAACTCGGCCTGGAGGTCAACCTCTGCGGTACCACGGCCGATGGAAAGCCGTATTAGCAATCTTCCAGCTAGACATAAGAATGCCGATTCAGAAAAGAACCCGCCGCAGAGCCCGTGGCGGCGTGCGCCTGACTCACCGAACTACTTCGCTCAAGAATCAAATACGCAAACGCATCGCGTGTCCTCACTCGATGTTGACAGCCATCAAGTTGGCTGCTGCCTTGGATCAAACCCCAATGACCAGTTGCTGCGACGGCCTGCCTTGTGATTTATATGTAACTGGTAAATTCTAAAAAAGCGTGCTAATGTAATCAATAAGATGAACAAGAAATTATTCCCAGGATTACTTGACGCAGTGATGCAGAAAAACGGCATCAATCAAGTCCAGCTGCACAAGCTTACTGGAATCGCGGTGTCGAGGATCAACAACTACCTGCAGGCGAAGTACCGCACGATCAAACCCGCCCACATTCAGGCGATCTGCGAGAAGGTCACCGGCGACAACGCCGAGCGCGCCGAGCTGGTCAAGACCTACCTGCTCGATCTGCTCCCCGATGCGATGAAGAATGTCATCGAAATCAAGGCGCTCACGAGTGTCCGTGATTTTGAGGACTGGTACCTGCGGCGCAACCGGCTGCCGCGCGATTTTGCCGGAGAATTTGAGGAGCTGTACAAGATGTGTGTTTCCTTCCCCCGGGTCCGCATGCGCACCGCCGACTGGATCCAATTGATGAAGGAATGCTCGTCGAAATAGGACGCCCCGTCCACCCGTCCCGCCCGGCGGGACGGTTTATTTCTTTCCAGCAACAGCGAGGACGCGCAGCCTGACGGGATGCGCGTCCTCGTTGCTTTTGACAAGTTCAAGGACTCGCTTGACGCGGCGGAGGCTTGTGAACTCGCCGCCGCGGCGCTGCGTTCCTGCCACCGGGATTGGGAGCTCGATCTGTGCCCGCTCACCGACGGTGGCGACGGGTTTGCGGACATTCTCACCCAAGCCGTGGGGGGCCGAAGGGTGCCGGTCCAGGTGACCGGGCCGCGGGGTCGGCCGGTCATTTCCCACCTTGGCCTGGCGGACGCGGCTCGGATCCCGGCCGCCGCGTGGAACCTGCTCCGCCTTTCGGGGAAAAAGCCGCGCGGCAGGATCGCCATCATCGAGATGGCCGCCGCAAGCGGGCTCGCTCTGCTCCGGCCGGCCGATCGCGATCCGTGGCGCACCAGCAGCGTCGGCACGGGGCAGCTCATCGGTGCGGCCGCTGGGCTGAACGCCGCCGCCATCGTCCTCGGTGTGGGCGGCAGCGCCACGAATGATCTGGGCACCGGCGCGCTCGCCGCTCTTGGTTTGTCATTCCGTGATGCCGCGGGCCGGGCAAAACGGCAACCCGCGCCGAACATGTGGAAACGGATCACCCGGCTTGCCGGGCGGCCGCCCTCGCTCCTGCCGCCGATCCGCATTGCGTGTGATGTGACGAATCCGCTGCTCGGCCCGCGTGGCGCGACGGTGGTCTACGGCCCGCAGAAAGGTCTGCGCGCCGACACGCTCGCCGAATTGGAACAGGCCATGGTCCGCATGATGAAACTCCTGTGCCGTCACCGCAATCGATCGCCTGCGCTGGCGCGCACTCCGGGAGCCGGCGCGGCGGGCGGCCTCCCCTTCGGCCTGATGGCTTGGGCCGGCGCGCGGCTGGTGCCGGGTTTCGACCTTGTGTCGGCCTGGCTGCGGCTCGACGCGAGGATTGCGGCCGCGGATCTCGTGCTGACGGGAGAAGGCCGCTTCGACGAGACCTCGCTCGCGGGCAAGGGGCCCGGCGCGGTGACGATCGCCGCGCGGCGGGCGGGCAAGGAAGTGCACGTGTTTGCCGGCGGATTCAACGGCCGGCTGCCCAAGGCCGGCTGGCATCCCCACGCGATCACGCCGCGGGATTATCCATTCCCCCGCGCCAAGCGGGAGGCGCCGCGGTTGCTCGTCCGCAGCGTTCGCGCCGTCTTTTCGTCCGCCTCGACGTAGCGCCGGGACCGGGGCGGGCGGCGCAGGTGCGCTGCCCGCCGCGGCGAGGGTCATCCCCCGCGTCCCGGCAAAAACGATTCCGACTCGACGAAGGGGAGCTTCGCGCCACAGTGATTTCCGCACATGGCCGTGCCAACCCGACCGCGAGTGCTGACCTGCCTCACTGCAACGTTGTCGTTGCTTTCGGGTTTTCTCGGCTGCTCGTCGGCGGCGTCGCGCC
>JBAIXJ010000188.1:0-14591 GCA_037916645.1 Opitutales bacterium
CGGGCGAAGCCACGGGTTTGGCCCTCGCCGTGGCCCTGCTCTGGACGCTGCACCCGCTGCAGACCGAGTCGGTGACGTACATCATCCAGCGGACGGAGTCGCTGATGGGGCTCTTCTATCTGCTGACGCTGTACTGTTTCATCCGCGCGGTCGCCGCAGACGAGCCGGCTGAGATCAACCACCAAGACACCAAGACACCAAGCAGCGACCCGCCAAGGCAAGATTCCTCCGTGCCTTTGCGTCTTCGTGGTTCAAAGGGAATTGCGATCGGGTGGTTCACCTTGAGCGGCGTTTTTTGTCTTCTGGGCATGGCCAGCAAGGAGGTGATGGTCTCGGCGCCGGTGATGGTGCTGCTCTACGACCGGACTTTCCTCGCGGGCTCTTTTCGGGAGGCGTGGCGCCGGCGGAAGGGCGTCCACCTCGGTCTCGCGTCCACCTGGCTCCTGCTCGGAGTGCTGGTGGCCGGCATTGGCGGCAACCGCGGCGGCACCAGCGGCCCCGGGTCCGGGGCGTCGCTGGGGGCCTACGCGCTCACGCAGGCGCCGGCGGTGATGGATTACCTGGTCCTTTCGTTCTGGCCGCACCCGCTGGTGTTCGACCACGGCGCGGAGTGGGTGAAGGACTGGACCGACGCCTTTCTCCCCGGCGTGGCCGTGATCGTCCTGGTGGCCGGCACGGTGTGGGCCCTGCGGCGTCGCCCGGCGCTGGGTTTTCTCGGCGCCTGGTTCTTCTCGATCCTGGCGCCGACGTCGCTGGTCCCCGGCCCCCGGCAGACGATGGCGGACCATCGCATGTATCTCGCGCTGGCGGCGGTGATCGCGGGCGTCGTGGTGGGTGCGCATGGTTTGCTTCGAGGATTCGGGGACCGCAGACCAAAAGACCAAGAGACCAAAGGACCAAGAGACCAAGAGACCGATGGACCAAAGGACCAGAGGAAAGCTTTCTCAAAGGGTCCCATGGTTTTTTGGTCTTTTGGTCCCTTGGTCCTAATGCTCGCCATCGGCTTCGGCTGGCTGACCGCCGCGCGCAATGGCGATTACCGCAGCGAGCTTGCGATCTGGGGTGACACGGCCGCCAAGCGCCCGAACAACCGGTGGGCTCAGTGCAACCTGGGCATGGCCCTGTGCGATCTCGGGAAGCCGAGCGAGGCGCTGCCGCACCTCGAGCGCGGGCTGAAGCTCGATCCGACGGATCCCATCGCGCACAACGACCTCGGCATGGCCCTCGCGAAGCTCGGCCGGCTGGACGAGGCGGTGCGGCAATACGAGGCCGCGCTGCGGATCAAGCCGGACCTGGCGGGGGCCCACAGCAACCTGGGGACCCTGCTCTCGGAAATGAACCGGCCGCAGGAGGCCCTGGCGCATCTCGAGACGGCGATCCGCCTCAAGCCGGGGCTGGCCACCGCGCACTACAACCTGGGTCTGGCCCTCGCGCGGGTCGGCCGCCACCAGGAGGCCATCGCCCGGTTCCGGGAGGCGCTCCGTCTGAACCCCGGGGACGCCGCCGCCTGCGCCAGCCTCGGCGGATCGCTGGCCCAGACCGGCCAGCCGGTGGAGGCGATCAAATGGCTCGAGCGCGCCACGGACCTGGACCCCAACGACGCGACGGCGCACTACAACCTGGCGATGCTGCTGGCCCGGACCGGGCAGTATCGCGAGGCCGTCCGTCATTTCCAGGCGGTCCTGCGCCTCCGGCCCAACGACCTCGAGGCCCAGAACGCCCTCGCGCAGCTGCAGGGGCTGCGGTAAAACGCCGGATCCTTCGCCGCCCGGAGGCGCCCAAAGAACACTGAACCGAGGGGGAGAACATGACCGACCTCAAGTACGTGACCTATTGCGGACTCTACTGCCGGCTGTGCTCCAATCTGGCGCGCGTGCCGCGCCAGGCCTCCGCCCTGCGCGAGACCCTCCGCAAGGACGGATGGGAGAATTTCGGGCCGCAGCTGATCGAAGGCTTCACAGGATTCTGGGACGTGCTGGCGAGACTGAGCCGGACCGAGCAGACCTGCCAGGGCTGCCGCGGGGGATGCGGCGACCCGGACTGCGCCATCCGCCGCTGCGCGCGGGAGCGGGCGGTCGAACGCTGCCCGTCGTGCCCGGATTATCCCTGCGCGCACATCGACCGCCTCGCGCAGCGGTATCCGAATCTCATCGCCGACGGCATGCGGCAGCGGCAGGTCGGGCTCGAGCGTTGGTTGGAGGAACAGGAAGGGCGCTGCCGCACGGGCTTCTGCTACGCGGACATCCGGCACCCGCGTTGACCGATCACGGCCGGCCGCGCCCCGCCGCCTGAAGCGCCCGTCCGGCCGCCGGGCTTCAGTGAAGAGGTGTCACGGGACCCGGGCGTGCGCCTCAACCGCCCGGGCCAAACCCACTTGCGCAATCGGCCAACCTGAATACCTGTCACCCGGACGTGCCTCCGGGCAGTCCGCTGCCATGCCGACAAGAAACCCGTTGCTCCAGTACGCCAGGCGCCTGGCCGCGATCGGCTGCGCCGTCCTGGTGCTCTCGTTGGGCATTTGTGCGGCCAGCCCGGAGCTTCACCATCGGTGGCACGACGTGACCGGCACCGCTTGCGGACCGGTTTGCGCCGTGGTCATGTTCGCCAGCGGTGTCGTTCTGGCGCTGGCGGCTGTGGTCGCGGCGCCGCGCGCTGTCTGCGTGGAGACGCTGCCCCGAATCTTGATCGGCTCCTTCGTGGCGGTGCCTCGCTTCCGGCTGCTGCCGGAGCGCGGTCCGCCGGGACGCTGAGGATCGTGTTGCGAAGCGCCGCTCCGTCGGTCGGAGCGGCTCGTTTTGTGGGTGCCCTCGCGAAGGCGGGGGCACGAACGCGTCCCGTCAGCTGAACCCCGATTGAGTCCGATTGTGATTTGTCCCATTTCGTTGTTCCGGGCGTGCCCGGATGGCGGCGTTGCGCCGCACTGGCGCGGCCTCGCGCTCCGCCGGCTCGCCCGCCTCCTGTCCGCGGGTGTGGCGGTCGCGGGGTTGTGGTCCCCGGTCGCTCGCGGCGAGGACGGCGCCCCCGAGGCCGTGCGCCTTTCGCGCCGCGAATCGGTGCGGCAGGCGCTGGCTCACAACCCGGGCATCCTGGCGGCCCGTGAGCTCGTCGCCGAGGCCAAGGCCCAGATCACCGTGGCCACGGCCCTGCCCGATCCTTCGCTGGTCACGGAGCTCGACCAGCTCCGGAACTTCTGGAGCCCGTCGTCCGGCACGGAGCGGGACGTCGGCGTGCAGTTCACGGTCCCGTATCCGAATCGCACCCGGCTCAACGGCCGGATCGCCCGCGCCGGCTGGCGGGCCGCCGAATGGTCGCTCGCCCAGCTCGAGCAGCAGATCGCCGCGCAGACCGTCCAGGCCTACGATGCCCTGCTCGTGGCCCGGCGCCATCGCGACGACCTCGTTCAAGGCCGGGACCTGTCCGCGCAGTTCCTCGACAAAACCCGCGAGCGCTTCCGCGGCGGCCTGGTGCCCCGGCTCGACACCCTCAAGGCCGAGGTCGACCTCGCGAAGGCCGAGAACGACCTGATCGCCAACGAGCGGACGATCGCCACCTCGCAGGCGGCGCTCAACCGACTGCTGGGACGTCCGCTGCATGCCGAGCTCGCCGCCAGCGACGCGCTGGAGGTGCCCGCGGCCCTGCCTGCCGCGGCCGCGCTGGAGCAGGTCGCCCTGAGATCCCGGCCCGAGCTGCGGGGCCTGGCCGAGCAGCGCCAGGCCGCCCGCGACGCGACCAAGCTCAGCCGGCAGTACTGGGCGCCGGATCTCAACTTCACGCTGTGGCGCAGCGACATCGTCGGCGCCCCGCGGTCCTACAAATTCGACGGCGGCATTTCGCTCCCGCTCTTCTTCTGGCAACACCAGCGGGGGCAGGTTGCCCAGGCCCGGCATCGCGAACTCGAGCTGGCAGCCACCAACGCGGATCTGGAATCCCAGGTGTTGCTCGACATCTCCAACGCCTACGCAGCGGCCTCCACGGCGCGGCGCCAGGCCGTCTATCTCCGCGACTCCCTCCTGCCCGAGGCGCGGCGCGCCTTCGAGGTCACCCTCCAGAGCTACAACCTCGGCGGGTCGTCCGCGCTCGAGCTCCTGGACGCCAAGGGCACCCTGCTGTCCGCGGAGGGCGACTACGCCGATGCCCTCGGCGCGGTGAATGACGCCATGGCGGACCTCGAGCGCGCCGCGGGCGCCCCGCTTCCCCCGGGACCACCGGATTCCTCCCATGATCACTGATTCCCTGCCTCGTGCTTGGCTGGCCGCGGCGGTCGGCGCCGTCCTGCTGACGTCCTGCGCGCGCCGCGACGACGCGCCGGCCCTGGCGGTCGCGGACCACGGCCTGACGTTGACCGCGGCCCAGCGCGAACGCATTCACCTCGATACGGTCGCGTCGTCACCCTTCCGGCGTACGATCGAGACCACCGGCACCGTCGAATTCGACAGCGACCACGCGACTACCGTGCTCGCCCCGATCTCCGGGCCGGCCACGCGGTTGCTGGTGTCGCTCGGCGCCCAGGTCCGGCCCGGCGATGCCCTTGCGGTCGTCGAATCGCCGGATTTCGCCGCGGCGGTGAGCGCCTATCGCAAGGCGGTCGCCACCGCGCGCAACTCTCGCCGGGTGGCGGATCTGGACGAAAAGCTCTTCGCCGGCGATGCGATCGCCCGCCGCGACATGGAGCAGGCGGAAACCGACGCCACCAACGCCGAGGCGGACCGCGATGCCGCCCTCCAGCAGCTCCGCGCGCTGGGCGTCGACGCGGGCGTGATCGCGGATCTGGAGCAGAACCGGCCGGTCGCGAATCTCACGGGCACGATCCGCGCGCCGATCGCCGGCGAGGTCGTCGAAAAGCTGATCACCCCCGGGCAGCTGCTGCAGGCCGGCGCGACGCCTTGTTTCACCATCGCCGACCTCAGCCACGTCTGGGTGCTGGCCAACCTCTTCGAATCGGATCTCTCCGCGGTTGCGACCGGCCAGACGGCCGAGATCCTCACCCCGGCCGTCCCGCAGCGTTTCCCGGGCGTGATCGACAACATCTCGGCCCTGATCGATCCGAACACCCGGGCGGTGGCAGTGCGAATCGTGGCGGCGAATCCGGACGGCATCCTCAAGAAGCAGATGTATGTCCGCGTCCTGATCCACTCGACGCAGGACCGTGCGGGCCTGCTGGTGCCGGTGTCGGCCGTCCTGCGCGACCACGACAACCTGCCGTTCGTCTATGTCCGCCGGCCCGACGGCGGCTTCGACCGCCGCCGGGTGGTGCTGGGCGACCGGGTCGACGAGCGCTACGACATCACGTCGGGCCTGGCGGCGGGCGAGCAGATCGTCGTCGAGGGCGGCGTGTTTCTGCAATTCCAGGAGAACCAGTGAGCGACCCCTCTCCGCCCGCGCCCGCCTCGGCCCCGCGCACCGCCTCGATCGTCAACCGGATCGTGGCCTCGTCGCTGCGCCAGCGCTTCCTCGTGGTGCTGCTGACCGGCCTGCTGGTGGCCGCGGGCTGCTGGTCGCTCCGCCGGCTGCCGGTCGAGGCCTATCCCGATCTGTCGCCGCCGCGGGTGGAGATCATCACGCAATGGCCGGGCCAGGCGGCGGAGGAGGTGGAACGCCTGATCACCGTGCCGATCGAGGTCGAGATGACCGGCATTCCGCGGATGACCGTGGTGCGCTCGATTTCGCTCTACGGGTTGTCCGACGTGATCCTCACCTTCCGCGACGGCACGGACGACTACTTCGCCCGGCAGCAGGTCTTCCAGCGCATCGCCGACCTGAGCCTGCCGGCCGGGGTGGCGCCCACGGTGGCGCCGCTGTACTCGCCGTCGGGATTGATCTACCGCTACGTGCTGGAGAGCCCCGACCGCTCGCCCATGGAGCTGAAGACGCTCGAGGATTGGGTGGTCGAGCGGCAGTACAAGTCGGTGCCCGGGGTCGCCGACGACTCCGGGCTCGGCGGCGAGACGATGCAGTACCAGGTGCTGCTCGACCCGGACCGGATCGCCGGCGCCGGTCTGTCGGTTCCCGCCGTCGTCAACGCGCTCGCGGCCAACAATGGCAACGCCGGCGGCGGTTTCTATTCGCAGGGCGGCGAGTTCTACTACGTGCGCGGCCTCGGCCGCCTCCGCACGGTGGAGGACATCGGCAACGTGGTGCTGGCCGTCCACAACGGCGTGCCAATCCTGGTGAAGGACGTCGGCCGGGTGGTGATCGGCAGCGCCCCGCGGCTGGGGCAGTTCGGATTCCAGGACCGGGACGACGCCGTGGAGGGCGTGATCCTGATGACGACCGGGGAGCAGACGCAGAACGTCCTCCGGCGGGTGGAGCGGAAGACCGCGGAGCTCAATGCCCGGATCCTGCCGCGCGACGTGAAGGTGCGGCCGTTCTACGATCGCACCGACCTGATCCACCTGACGACGCAGACGGTGGAGCGGAACCTCCTGCAGGGCATGCTGCTCGTCGGGGTCGTGCTCATCCTGTTCCTGGCCGACGTGCGCGCCGGCCTCATCGTGGCGACCGCGATCCCGCTGGCGCTGCTGTTCGCCTTCGTCTGCCTCGACCTGCGCCACGTCTCCGCCAACCTGCTGTCGATCGGCGCGGTCGACTTCGGCATCCTGGTGGACGGCGCCGTGGTGATGGTGGAGAACATCTTCCGCCGCGTCGCCGCGGAGGAGGGCCGGCCGCGCGACCTCCGCCGGCTGATCGCGGAGGCGGCGGCCGAGGTCGATCGTCCGATCCTGTACGCGGTGGCGGTGATCGTCGCCGGCTTCCTCCCCATCTACGTGCTGGCGGGGCCGTCGGGCCGGCTGTTCACGCCGATGGCCGACACCATGATCTTCGCGCTCCTCGGCGCCCTGGTCGTGACGCTTGTGTTCCTGCCCGTCGCCTGCAGCTGGGTCTTTCGCCGCGGCGTCCGGGAGCGGCGGCACGCGCCGTACGAGGCGGTCAAGGCGGCGTACGCCGCCGGCCTGGAGCAGTGCCTCGCGCACCCTTGGCGGACCGTCGGCGTTTCCGGGCTCGTGCTGGCGGGTTCGCTCCTGCTCCTCCCGCGGATCGGCGCCGAATTCATGCCGCGGCTCGACGAGGGTGCCCTCTGGGTCCGCGCCACCATGCCCTACAATATCTCGTTCGAAGAATCGCGGAAGGTCGTGCCGCAGGTGCGCGCCATCCTGCGGTCATTTCCTGAGGTGACCGTGGTGGCCTCGGAGCACGGACGGCCCGACGACGGCACGGACCCGACCGGCTTCTTCAATGCCGAGTTCTACGTCGGCCTCAAACCCTACGCGGAATGGCGGGGCCCGTACCACACGAAGGCCGGGCTGATCGACGCGATCAACCGGAAGCTGACCGCGTTTCCGGGCATCATCTTCAACTACACCCAGCCGGCCGAGGATGCGGTGGACGAGGCGGAGACCGGCCTGAAGAGCGCGCTCGCGGTCAAGATCTTCGGCCCGGATCTCGCCGTGCTCGAGGCCAGGGGCCGCGCGGTCAAACGCGTGATCGAGCAGGTGCGGGGCATCCGGGACGTCACGCTCGTCCAGGAACTGGGGCAGCCGAGCCTGGCCGTGCACATCGACCGCGCGAAGATCGCCCGGTACGGGCTGAACGTCGCGGACCTCAACGGCCTGATCGCGGCCGCCGTGGGGGGCGCCGCGGCGACGCCGGTGGTGCAGGGCGAGGAGCAGTTCGACCTCGTGGTCCGCCTCGACGAGCGGTTCCGCAGCACGCCCGAGGCGATCGGCAACATTCTGGTGGCCACGCCCGACGGCCGGCAGATCCCGTTGAAGGAGGTCGCCGACCTGCGGACGGAGATCGGCGCGTCGTTCATCTACCGCGAGGCCAATTCGCGCTACATCGGCGTGCAGTTCTCCGTGGCCGGCCGCGATCTGGCGGGCGCGGTCGAGGACGCGCGCCGGCAGGTGGCCGCGCAGGTGCGGCTGCCGGAGGGCTATCACCTGGACTGGGGCGGGGAGTACACGGAATACACGGCCTCCCGGCAGCAGCTGCGCGTGGTGCTGCCGCTGACGCTGTTCCTGATCTTCCTCCTGCTGTTCGCGCTTTACAGCAACCTGAAGTTCCCGCTGATCACCGTGCTGGGCGTGCTGCTGTCGGCACCCGTCGGCGGGCTCGCCGCGCTCTGGCTGACCGGCACGCCGTTCTCGGTCTCCTCGGGCATCGGCTTTCTCGCGTTGTTCGGCGTGTCGGTGCAGACCGCGGTGGTCTACATCTCCCATGTGAACGAGCTGCGGCGCGGCGGGATGGAGCTGGCGCGCGCCGTCCGCGAGGGCGCGATCCGGCGGTTGCGCCCGATCATGATGACGGCCCTCGTGGCCGCGCTGGGCCTGCTGCCGGCCGCCTTCGCGACCGGCGTCGGCACCGATTCCCAGCGGCCGTTTGCGCTGGTGATCGTCAGCGGATTGTTCACGCGGCTGCTGATCAGCGTCTTCCTGATGCCGGTCCTCTACGCCCTGGTCGCGCGGCCCGGCGACCGGCTGGAAGTGTAGCCGCGCCGGATTGCCTCTTTTTTGCCCCGCCGATGCACCGCAACGAAACCCCCACGCCTTCGGGATCCTGGCCGCACTGGGCGCTGCCCGGATTGCTGCTCGGAACGGTGGTGATCTGCTTCACCGGCCTGGGCGCGGCCGGTCTCTACGATCCGGCGGACGGGCTGTACGCCGAGGTCGCCCGGGAAATGGTCGTGCTCCGCGACTGGCTCACGCCGCGCCTCGATTTCGTCCGCTACTTTGAAAAGCCGCCGCTGCTCTACTGGCTGAACGCGGCGGCGATCGAGGCGTTCGGCCCGACGCAGTTCGCGGCGCACCTCGCGACGGCGCTGGCCGCGGTGGCGGGCGTCGGATTCACCTACGGGATCGGCCGCGGACTCTGGGGGCGCCGGGCCGGGATCGCCGGCGGGGCGGTGCTGGCGACGAGCCTGGGGTATTTCATCTTCGGCCGGGTGGGGCTGCCCGACATGCTGTTCGTCGCGTCGCTGACCGCGGCGTTCCTCGGCTTCGCCCGGGGGCTGCTGGACGACGCGCCCCGCCCGGGCGCGGTCGTCGGTGCTTACGCCGCCATGGCGCTGGCGGTGCTGGCCAAGGGCCTGATCGGGGTCGTGTTTCCCGCGCTCACCCTCGGCGGCTTCGTGGTGCTCACCCGGGACTGGCGCATCCTGCGGCGGATGGAAATCCTGCGGGGCGGGGCGGTGTTCCTGCTCATCGCCGCCCCGTGGCACATCCTGGCGGGCATCGCGAACCCCGGGTTCTTCCGGTTCTATTTCGTCAACGAGCACCTCCTGCGATTCCTTGGGCGCCGGGAGCCGATCGACTACGCGACCCTGCCGGTGGCGCTCTACCTGGGGATCGCGGCGATCTGGTTCTTCCCCTGGGTGGTCTTTCTGCCGGTCGCGATCCGCCGGTGCTGGCCCGGCTGCCGGCCGGCTTCCAAGGAAGAGCGGGGCGGCCTTTTTGTCCTCCTCTGGGCGGCGGCGGTCATCGGGTTCTTCGCCGTGTGCCAGTCGCGGCAGGAGCATTATTCGCTGCCGGCGCTGCCCGCTCTCGCGCTGTGCGTCGGGCGCCTGTGGGCCGCCGTTCCCGCCGCGGGCGACCGGTCGCCGTGGTCCCGCGTCCTGACGGCTTCGTGGGTGGCGCTGGCGGTGGTCGCCGCCGCGCTGGTGCCGGTCTCCTACCTGTTCGGGCGTCTGGAGCATCACGCGTTCTACAACCTTTTTCGGGGCGATGGGTCGGCGGATCCGCCGTTGCCGCCGGCCGCGATGGCGTCGATGCGGATCAACCTGGATCCCGCGTTCGGCGCGATGATCCCGCTGTTCCGCGCCGTGGGCGCGACGCTGGGCGCGGGGGCGGCGGCCGCCGCGGCGCTCTGGCTGCGGCACCGTCCGCGGGCGGCCGTGGCGACGCTCGTCGGCACGCTGGCGGCGTTTTTGCTCGTCCTGCAGCACGGCTTCGTGGTCTTCACGCCGCAGCGATCGATCGCGCCGCTGGCAGCGGTGGCGCGGGACGAAATCCGGTCCGGCGACCAGATCGTGGTTGACGGCCCCTACGGCGCCTTCGCGGGAGTCGATTTCTACACCGGCCGGCCGGCGATGGTGCTCAACGGCCGGGCGGCCGACCTGCTGTTTGGCTCCCGCTACCCGGAGGCCGCGCCGGTGTTTGTCGACGACCGTCAATTCGCGGCGATCTGGCGCGGGCCGGGCCGGGTCTTCTTCTTCACCAACCGAGCCGATCGCCTCGGGCTGCTGCGTGCCTTGTCCCCGACGACGCTCGTCCTGGGTCGAACGGCGCAAAACTGGCTGCTGGCCAACCGACCTTGACGGGTTGTCGGGCAGGCGCGGTGGCCGTGCGGACCAGGGGGAGTCGCTAAGTTCTGATGAAGAAGCGGCGGGCCGGACCTCGCGGCTTGAAGCGGGTCCCGGGGTCCGCACGATCCCGGTTTGACGCCCCCGGAACTCTGGTGCAAAACAACCCGTCCCGACCTTCGCACCCTCCTCCGCCCGCCCCCGGACCCATGAGACGGATTGCCCCAGTCGCCGCGCTTTCCGTTGCCGCGATTTTCGCGGGGTGCACGATGCAGCCGTCCGCGACCCACCCATCCGCGACGGAGGCCGCCGCCCCGGCGCCGGCCGAGGTGCGCACGGTCACCGTCGCGGGGGGCGAGTCGATCCAGGTCCGGATCGAGCATGGCGCCGCCCAGCGCGTCGAGAATTCGGAGATCAAGATCGAGGTGGCCGGATTCGTCGCCGATCGCACCCGGCGCGAGATCGTCTTCGTTTTCGGTTTCAAGGAGAAGAAGATGGAGTGGCCCCGCTCGGTGACGGTCGAGGACGTCACCGGCGACGACGCCGAGATGGTGGTCAGCGACACCGCGCCCCGCCTGACCCGCGACGGCATCTGGCGGGGCACTGCGCCGCCCTTGCGCAAGGGGGATGCAGGATTGGGCTGGCTCTCCGAACCCGGCGACACGTTCAAGGTGTTCCGCCTGACCATCAACACCGCCGACGGCCGCAGGCTGGTGATGTTTCAGGCGGCGCTCTGGGGCGCCGAGCTCAAGGCGACTTTCCGGCAGATGCTGGGCTACGACGAGTCCGCCGCGAGTTGAACCCGCGGCGGCCGGAGGGCCCATCGCAGCCTTGCCCTGCCGACGCCAGGCGCGGACAATCACCGCGTGTTCGTCCGTTGCCAGACTGCGGTCGAAACCCGACCTTCGGGGGGCCGATCATGACCGACGTGATTTCCCAGATGGCCCGTGATCTGACCGGTTTGGGCGTCAGGCGGGGCGGCGTCCTGCTCGTGCATGCGTCGCTCAAATCGCTCGGCCCGCCGCCCGGGGGACCCGAGAGCGCGATCTCCGGCCTCCTGGCTGCGCTCGGGAGCGAAGGGACGCTGCTGATGCCGGCGCTGTCCTACGAGACCGTCAACGCCGGGCACCCGGACTTCGATGTCCGGCATACGCCGTCCTGCGTCGGCGCGCTGCCCGAGTTCTTCCGCCAGCGCGCCGGAACGCTGCGGAGCGTGCATCCGACTCATTCGGCGTGCGGGTTCGGGCCCCGCGCCGAAGCCCTGCTCGGCGCGCACCGCCGCGATGTCACGCCGTGCGGTCCAAACTCGCCGTTTTCGCGGCTCAAGGACGAGGGGGGGCAGATCCTGTTCCTTGGCTGCGGCCTGAAACCCAACACGTCGATGCACGCGGTGGAGGAACTGGTTGAACCGCCCTACCTGTATGCCGGCTGGGTCGATTACCGGATCACGCTGGCGGACGGCGGCGCGACAACGATGCGCGTCCGGCGTCACGGGTTCAGCGGCTGGGTGCAGCGGTACGACCGGATCGAGGCGGTCATGGACGGGGAGGGCATCCGGGCGGGCCGCATCCTGGTCGCGGACGGCGTTCTGCTGGAGGCGGCGATCTTCTGGCGGAAGGCGCGCGAGGCCTTGCGCCGGGATCCGTTGTTCTTCGTGGACCGAGCCAGCTGACCGATGCAGTTCACACCGACCCTGGAAGCACGGAACAATCTGCAGCCTGGAGCGGCGACGCCCACGTCGCCGGATCTCAAAGTCGTACGCGACGGGGGCGTCGCGTCCCCATGAAACCTTCGACGTTCATTCGGCGACACCCTTCCTCATGAAACGCCGCTATCGAATCGGCTTCGCCCGGCGCGAATTGAACGCGGGCGGAATCCTGCCGCCGGAGGCGTTTCTCGCGCCGCTGGAGGTCCGGTGCTTCGTCGTGGAGACCGATGCCGGGCCGGCCTGCTGGGTGGTGTTCGATCTCACCGCCTTGCTGATCGGAGAATGCACCGCCATCCGTGCGGCGGTCGCGGCGGCGCTCGGCTGCGGGCGGGAGGCCGTGACGGTGCATTGCACGCACACCCATTCGGTGCCCAGCCATTTTCACGCCTTTCCGGTCGGGGTGCTGGCGGAACAGGCGGCGGGCGCGGCCCGTGATGCGCAGTCGCGGATGCAGCCGTTCCGCCTGCTGGCGGCGACCGCCGATGTCGGACCGCGGTTCAGCGTGCGGCGCCGCCGGTTTCTCCCGGACCTGGGCACGTTCACCGTGTGGTACGGCTACCGCCTGGTGCGGGGCCGGGCGGACGGCGGCCCGCGCATCCGGGAACAGGCCGCACGGATGCTCGGGCGGCGCGGGCTCCCGGAGCTCGCGGGCCCGATCTGGTTCGATGATCCGGTCGATCGGCTGGCGCAGGGGCTCGTCTTCGTGGGCGACGACGGCGCGACGATTGGGAGTTTGCTCCGCTTCGCGGCGCATCCACACACGACCTCCCACGTCACGCGGCTGCGCTACCATCCGGATTTTCCGGGTTTCGCCCGCCAGGCGGTGGAGCGCCGGCTCGGCGGCCTGTGCCTCTATCTGACCGGTCCCTGCGGCGACATTTCGCCCAAGGAGGAGATGCGGTTCCGCGTGCTCCCGGCGGCGGAGCGGCCGGCCGGACTCGCGCGATATTTCGGGCCCAGCTACTGGCACAAGGAGGCGGCCCCGGGCGAGGCGCTGCGCGCGGCCGGGCGGTTCGGGCGGCGGCTTGCCGCGGCGGTGCTGGCGGGGCTGACTGGCGAACCCCGCCGCCCGTCCGTGGTCCGCGCCCGGTCGGTTCCGTTGACCGTGCCGGTTCGGGAGGACTACACGGCCTCACCGGAATCCGCGCGGACCGCGCAGCAGGCGGCGACCCGGCGGCTGCGCGCCTGGCAGCGGATGGGCAAGGCCTCGCCCTGGGAGCTGCGGGCGCTGGCGGATCGGGTGCAGCAGCTCGGGCTGGAGGCCCAGGACGCTGGCGTTTTCCCGGAAGGCGCGCTCAAAACGCGACGGCTCGAGGCGGATCTGGCGCTGTTGCAGATCGGCGACATCGTTCTGGCGGGGCTGCCGAGCGAGCCCTGCGTCGGGACGACGTTCCGTCTGCGCGCCCAGACGCTGGGCGACAAGCTGTGGACGGTTTCGCTGGTCAACGGCTGGGTCGGCTATCTTCCCGACTCATTTGGCCGGCTCACCGGCGGCTACGAAGGCGTCCGCACGCCGCTGTCGCCTGCCGGGCTCGCCGCGTACGACACCCAGGCGTGCCGTGCGGTCCGGGAAATGACGGAATGAGCGACGGGCCGATGCGGGGCCCGGACGCTCCCGCAACCGGCGATACATTCTGGTGTCGCCGCGCGGCCGGCGGGGCCCTAGGGTCGGGTGGGTCTCATTCCAGCGTGACCGAAGGCGAAATCATCCGGCTGATGCACGCCCACTTCGCGGGGCTCTTTCCGCGGGCGTGCCCCAAGTGCCGCCGCCACTTCGCCACGCTCCGGGACTACATCCTGAACACCGAGCGCATCGGGGGCACGATCTCCTATGATGCGGAGGCCGGGGATTGGGCGCCGCGGCGGCCGATGGGCGCCGTGGCCCTGGCCAACTGCGCGTGCGGCAACACGCTGGCGCTTTCGACCGAGGGCTTGTCGCTGGCGCAGATCCACCAGGTGCTGGCCTGGGTCAAGGCCGAGACTGAGCGCAGGGGCGTGAATGCGAAGGACGTAATCGCCTGCATCCGCGATGAGGTCCGCCGCCGGGCGCGGGGCGGATCCGGGTAGCGACGCGTCTGGCGGATGCTGACCGAACCTCCGGCCGCCTACTTCGACTGATCGACCAGTTTTTTCCGTTTCGCCTGGAACTCCTCCTCGGTCAGGAGGCCCTCCTTGCGCAGTTCGTCCAGCTTCTTGAGGTCGTCGTAGAGGATCTCGGTCTCGGTGCGCGGCGGCGCACTCTGCACCGCCACGGGCGCCGCCGCGGGCAGGGCGGGGGCCGCGGCGGTGCCGCTGGGCAGGGCGGGAGGGACCGGCGCATGCAGCTCCGGATCGTTCGCGTCAAGCGCCTTGAACACGATCTTGGCGTAGGCAAAACCGGTGAGGGGAACGAACGGGCGTTTCGCCTCCGTGCTCAGCACCTTCACCTCCTTGTGCATCTTGGCACAATACGCGGTGGCATCCTCGAGCGCCTTCGCCTTCAGCTTGTCGCGGTTGCGGGCGAATCCCGTCTCCGCCCACCGGGTCAGGGCGTAGGTGTCGTTGCCGAGCGGGACGATCTCGGGGTTCTGGTCGGCGCGGCCGGCCACC
>JBAIXJ010000189.1:0-1675 GCA_037916645.1 Opitutales bacterium
CGCGCGGGCGGCAGCTTGTAAGTGTGGTCTGTGCTGTAGTCCAGCGCGGGTGCAACGTTCTCCACCGAGGGCAACGGCTCGGGGACGTCCGAGGGCGCCGCCGCTTCCAGGAAATCAAAGTAGAAACAACCGGCCGACTTCAGCCGCAACGTCGCCGTGTGCTCGCCCGCCGCGATGCCGGCTCTCACCTTGCGCCGCGTGACCACGGCCGGCTCGGCGTTCAGCCTGCCGTCCAAGTCCGTCTCCGCGTCCCCATCCACCTGGAACCCTGCGACTCCCCGGTCTGCGTACAGCGACGTACCCACGTACAGGTCGTGTTCACGAGCGCAGGAGTAGGACACGGTCACCGTATCGCCGATAGCGGAAGCCCTGCGGGCGAATCCGCCGGAGTAGAAGCCCGACTCCACGCCCCACTCGCCCGAGTAGCGGCACCAGGCATCGTCCTCCTCCACCCGGACGCTTCCCGGCCCCGCCACGCGCAGCGCGCGCTTGTCTTCGTCCCCGAGCAGTTCCCAATTCGTGAAGCTCGCCTCCCACTCGGTGTCGGGAAACGCCGTGCCGTTGGCGAGCGGCGGCGCGAACGTCAGCCACATTTGCCGGATCTGCGGAATCTCCAGCGCCTCGAAATCCAGCGTGACCCGCCAGGTCGCGTCCGACGACCCGCCCTGGAACGCCGCCACGGGCGACGCTGTCCGCAGCCGCTCGTTCTTCGCCACGGCATACAGGCGGATCATGTTGCCGTCCTGCCCCGGCCGCACGGCAATGATCCGCAGCGTGCTTCCGGACGCCTCGGCGCGCAGCGGGATCAGCGTGCCGAACGCTTCCCAGTCCACGCCGTTGATCTGCTCGGCCAGCGCGGCGGCAACATCTGCCGCCGCCGGGAGCGGCGTCGTTACCGGGACGATGTAGTCGAAAGCGAAATTCTGGTACCACAGCGTCAGCCGGTCGTAGGCCTCCAGGCCGTTGTCTTCGATCGCGAAACTCGCTTCGGCGCACGAGTATGTCCCGCCCACCTGCGCCGCGTGCTCGAACAGCGCAATCTTGGCCGTGGTTCCGTCGGGCCGGATGACGTCCAGGCACGGCCAGTCGATGGTCGGAAACTTAGGCGAATCCAGGGGCATCAATCCTGTGTAATGCACGTCGAAGCGCAGAGTCAGCCCGCTGAAATCTGTATCGGGCAGATACTTGAGCCGGGGGTGCTCGTAGAAGTTGTCGGCGTCGTACAGGATCAGTACCGCGAAATCCGCCGGGTCCCGGAAAACGCCGCTCACCTTGAAGCTCGACGCCGTCGCCGAGTGCAGCGCGGCCGAGGCGCCCAGGTCGTCGAATCCTCGCAGTTGCACCGTTCGGTCGGGCTGCAGCTTGTAGATGCGTTCGGACACCGTTCCTCCACTCCGATGCTAGCCGCCCCGATCCCGGTTTCCTCCGCCCGCGGTGGTCCGGTGTAGGTATATGCTTGAAAAGTCTTGTCAAAAAAGGAAACTGGAATTGTGACTAAGAACCCGCTCACTGCCCGGCTGGCCCGGATGCGGGCGCTGGCCACCAAGCCGGATGCGGATTCCCTGATCGGCCTCCACGAGGACGCTCTGTTCCTGCGCGCCTTCCCGCCGGACGCGGCTACCCTCCGCGAAACCGAGCGGGTGCTCGCCTCCATCCCGGGGCGCGTGGATCGCTT
>JBAIXJ010000190.1:0-1681 GCA_037916645.1 Opitutales bacterium
GGCCGCGGCCGGCTTCGGAAGAGGCGTATTCTAGAGACGCTGACGCCCGCGAACGAGACGCTCGCGGGCGACTTCAGACTCGAGGCTCGTCGGGGGCGGCTGTGCGCGCCCCGCGCCGACCTTAGTAGCCTTCGCGCTCCATGCGCTTGCGGGCGACCTTGCGGGCCCGGCGGATCGCCTCCGCCTTTTCGCGCGCCTTACGCTCGGAAGGCTTCTCGAAATGACGCCGCAGCTTCATTTCACGGAACACACCCTCACGCTGGAGCTTCTTCTTGAGGGCGCGCAGGGCTTGGTCGACGTTATTGTCGCGAACGATGACTTGCACGGTTTGGCCGCACTCCTTTCCACTATCCGCATAAAATGGCTGAGATGCGACAGCAGCCATACGCCCGGGAAGCCCCGGCCGTTGGCATCTGCCGCAACTGAATCGAAGCTTATATCACAAGGGCTTGACCCTGGGAAGGGCCTTTACCGAGGGGGGCTGGGGGGCCATATTCGGCTGATGGCTATACTCAAAATCGCCCGGATGGGCCATCCCGTCCTGCGCCAGCGGGCCTCCGAAGTGGCCGATCCGACCGCTCCCGAAGTCCGGCGCCTGGTGGCCGATATGGTGGAAACCATGGAGGATGCCCGGGGCACCGGCCTGGCCGCTCCCCAGGTCCATGTGTCGCTTCGGGTGGTGGTTTTTAAGGTCCTGCCGACCCGGACCACCGGGGCCGAGGACGACCAGCCGGTCGGGCTGACCGTGCTGATCAACCCCGTCCTGGAGGCGATCGGCGAGGAGAAGAACATGGACTGGGAGGGCTGCCTGTCGGTGCCAGACATGATGGGGGCGGTGCCGCGCTTCAGCCATCTGCGCTACCGCGCCCAGACCCCGGACGGGCAGGTGCTGGACCGGACCGTCTCCGGCTTCCACGCCCGGGTGGTGCAGCACGAATGCGACCATCTCGACGGCATCCTCTATCCGCAGCGGGTCCAGGACCTGCGGTTGCTCGGCTTCGTCGACGAGATGAAGAAGGCCTTTGGAGGCTTGCGTGACCCCGAGAAGGAATGACGAGGCCGGCGGCGACGCCTCTGCTTTCGATGTAGAGGCGGCGCGCGAGAAGATCGTCGCTGCGGCCCTGCCGCACGTGCCGTTCGACGGCTGGACGCCTGAGGTGCTGCGCCGTGCCGCCGAGGAGGCGGGCTACGATCCGGTGACCGCGCTGCGGGTGTTCCCGCGCGGGCCGGTGGAGGCGGTCGAGGCCTGGGTGGCGCTCGCCGACCGGCGCATGATCGCCGCCCTGGAGGCGCGCGATCCGGCGAAGCTCAAGGTGCGCGAGCGCGTGGCGGCGGCGATCCGGCTGCGGCTCGAGGAGCTGGCGGCGCATCGCGAGGCGGTGCGGCGCGCGCTCGGCGTGCTGGCGCTGCCGCACAACGCGCCGCTTGCCGCCGCCGCGCTGTGGCGCACGGTGGACGCGATCTGGTACGCGTCAGGCGACCGCGCCACGGATTTCAACTATTACAGCAAGCGCGGCCTGCTGGCCGGCGTGTACAGCGCCACGCTGCTCTATTGGCTCGAGGACAAGTCCGAGGGTTTTGCCGACACCTGGAGCTTCCTCGACCGGCGGATCGCCGACATCCTGCGCGTGCCGCAGGCGCTCGGCCGGATCCGCGAGCGGTTGGGCGGGGCCGCCAAGTC
>JBAIXJ010000191.1:0-9601 GCA_037916645.1 Opitutales bacterium
GGGAAGCCCAGCCGAAGACGATCTACTACGATCGCGTCGACTACAGCGCCGGCCAGCCCATGCCGCCCGGGGACGACGACGACGGCGGGGATTGAGCGCCGCGGGCAGCGTCAGCCGAAAGCCTCAGACCGACGGCGTCGCGTCATTGGCCGGCACCCGCAGCAGCGACAGTGCCGCGAGCAGCATCGAGCCGCCCCCCAACAGGACCGCCGGCAGGGACTCGCCGCCAAAGAACCGCTGGACCACGGGACCCAGCACGGTGGCCGCAAGGATCTGCGGCAGTACAATGAAGAAATTAAAGACCCCCATGTAGAATCCCATCCGCGCCGCGGGGATGGCGTTGGCGAGCATCGCGTACGGCATCGACAGGGTCGTGGCCCACCCGATGCCGACGCCGGCCATCGAGACCAGCAAACCGCCGGGGTGTTGCCACACTCCCACCGCCAGCAAGCCGAGGCCCGCGGAGACCAGCCCGATCGCATGCAGCAAGCGGCTGGGAATGCCGCGCCGGCCCAGCGCCACGAGCACGAATGAGAAGGCCAGCGCCACGCCGTTATAGGTGGCGAAACAAATCCCCCCCCACTCCACGCCTCGCAGATAGGCGGGCGTCCCTGGCGTGCCGCCGTAGATCCGGTGCGCGATCGCCGGCGTAAAGTAGATCCACATGCAAAAGAGGCCCAGCCACGTGAAAAACTGCACGAGGGCGAGCCGGCGCATGGCCGCCGGCATCCCAAAGATTCCCCGGACTATCTCGGAGAAGGCCGAGCCCGACGCGGCGACCGCGGCGCCCGGCGCCGGCGGATGCTCCGCGGTGGTGATGATCGTGTACAGCACCGCCGCGAGGAAGATGGCCGACCCGAGATAGAACGCCACGTGCACGGTGTGCGGAATGGCGTTGCCGCCCTCGGTCGTCGGCGCGACGCCGGCCACGTTCGTGAGCAGCCAGGGGAGCGCCGACGAAAGGACCGCCCCGAGGCCGATCAGCAGGCTCTGCATCGAGAACCCGAGCTGGCGCTGGCCCGGCGGAAGCAGGTCACCGACGAAGGCGCGGAAGGGTTCCATGCTGATGTTCACCGAGGCATCGAGCACCCACAGCAGCCCGGCGGCCATCCACAGCGACGAGGAGTTCGGCATGGCCACCAGCGCGAGGCTGACCAGGATCGCGCCCCCGAGAAAGTAGGGCCGGCGGCGGCCGAGCCGCGTCCACGTGTGATCGCTGTAATGTCCGATGATCGGCTGGACGATCAAACCGGTCACCGGCGCCGCCAGCCACAGGAGGGGAATCTCACTCTCGGAGGCCCCGAGGTACTGGTAGATGGCGCTCATGTTCGCCATCTGGAGGCCCCAGCCGAACTGGATGCCGAGAAAGCCGAAGCTCATGTTCCAGATGGCCGGCAGGGACAGGCGGGTGGTCTGATTCACGGATGGACGGGGGTCGGGATTGCAGCCGCCGAAGAGGAAACCGCCACGCCGTGCGGAGGCAACTCGGACGGCGGGGCGCTGTAGTCGCGCTGCCGCGGGTCGCCCGTGCGGTCGAAGCTCGCGTGCCAGTGGCGCAACTGCTCGAGGTGCGTGCGCTCGAGGCGCGCGAGATCCCGGGTCGTGAACCGCCACCGCCAGTTGCCCTCGGTCGTGCCCGGGCGGTTCATGCGCGCCGTCGAAGGCAGGTTGAGCAGGTCCTGCATCGGAATGATCGCCAGCCGGGCGACCGACGCGAACGCGGCGCGGACGATCGGCCAGGCCGTCGGCGCCTTGCCGAGCGCGAAATAGTCCGCCACGCGCGCATAGGTGTCCGGATCGAGGCCGGCGAGCCAGCCGCAGGTCGTGTCGTTGTCGTGCGTGCCGGTGTAGACCACGGTGTCGGCGGCATGGAAATGCGGCAGGTTGACGTTGTTGTCATCGTGCCCGTAGCCGAACTGGAGGATCTTCATGCCGGGCAGGCCCGCGGCGCGGCGCAGCGCGACCACGTCCGGCCCGATGTAGCCCAGGTCCTCGGCGATGATGCGGGCCTGCGGCAGCGCCTGCTGCACCGCCCGGAAGAACGGCAGCCCCGGGCCCTTGCGCCACGCGCCCCGGCGGGCGTCGGGCGACCCGGCGGGAATCTCCCAGTACGTGTCGAAGCCGCGAAAATGGTCGAGCCGGACGACGTCGTAGAGCTCGAACGCCGCGCGCAGCCGTTTCAGCCACCAGGCGTAGCCGGTCCGCGCGAGGCGGTCCCAGTCGTAGAGGGGATTGCCCCACAGCTGGCCGGACTCCGAGAAGTAGTCGGGCGGCACCCCTGCGACCGCCTCGGGCTCGCCGGCCGCATTCATCCGGAAAACCTCGCGCCACTGCCAGGTGTCCGCGCTGTCGAGCGCCACGAAGATGGGCACGTCGCCGATGACGGCGATGCCGCGCTCCCGCGCGTGCCGCCGCAGCGCCGCCCACTGGCGGAAGAAGAGAAACTGGTAGAAGCGCTGCCGCTCCGCCTCGGCCGCCGCCGGCGCGGGCAGCCGCGTTTCGAGGCCCGGCCGCCAGTCGCGCCATTCGTCCGGCCATTCCATCCACGGCCGCCCGCCGAAATGCTGCTTGAGCGCCGTGAAGGCCGCATACCCGTCCAGCCATTCGGCCTCGGCGGCCGCGAATTCGCGCAGGGCCCTCAGGCCGCCCCAGGCGGCGCCATTCCCCTGTTCGCGGAACCGGTCATACGCGCGGCCCAGCACCGGCCAGAACCGCGCATAGAGGTCGCCGTAATCGACGGCCCGCGCGGGCAGATCGCCCAGCGAGGCCAGTTCCCCGGCGGTCAGCAGGCCGGCTTCGCCCAGTTCCTCCAGGTCGAGGAAATAGGGATTGCCCGCAAAGCTCGAGAATGACTGGTACGGCGAATCGCCGTAGCTGGTCGGCCCGAGGGGGCAGATCTGCCAGTGGCGGAAGCCGGCCCGGGCCAGAAAGTCGATGAAGGTGCGCGCCCCGGTGCCCAGGTCTCCGATGCCGTGGGCGCCCGGGAGCGACGACACATGGGCCAGCACGCCGGCCGTGCGCGTCGTCAACCACATGGGGGTGGAGGAATCCATGGCGGTCAAGGAGTGGAAGGCTGATGGAACGTGAGGACGTGCGGCTGCGAATCATCGGCAAAACGGATGTGCACCTCGCCCCCGGCGGGCCACCAACCGCGGCCCGCGGCTCCGGCCTTCAGCGCGGGCAAGGACTGCCCGTCGAGCGCGACCGCATCCGGCGCGGCAACACCATGGAGGACGAATTCAAAGTCGCGCCCCCCGGGCTGGTAAGGGCCGGCGGGCGCGGCGAGGCGGAGTTCACCTCGTGTCAGCCCCAGCGAGGTGCGGCGCCAGGCCCCGGTCCGGTAGCCGGGCGTGAGCCCGTCGTCCTCGTAGAGCGAGCCCGCGGCGGCCCCGCCGGCGTCGGCGTAGACATCGAATCGGATCGGATTCCAGGGTTTCTCGCCGACGTAGTTCATCGGTTCCGTCGAGGGCACGATCGCGCCGCCGCGTACAAAAAGGGGTACCTGCTCCAGCGGAGCGTCGGCCCAAAACAGGCGGCCGCCCTCGACGCGCGCGCCGCTCCAGTGATCGTACCACATGCCGGCCGGCAAATAGACCTCGCGGCCACGAACGCCCGGGCGCAGCACCGGCGCGGACAGCAGCGCGTCGCCGACCATGAACTCGTCGTCGAGGTTCAGCGTGTTGGCGTCGTCCTGGAAGTTCAGGACCAGCGGACGAAACAGCGGCACGCCGGTGCGGTGGGCCTCCTCGAGCGTCGTGTAGAGGAACGGCAGCAGGCGGTAGCGGTGGCGGAGATACCGGCGGATGATGTCGGTGTAGACCGGCCCGAAACGCCAGGGCTCATGGTCGTAGTTGTCGATCGCGGCGTGGTTGCGGCAGAGGGGCACGAGGAACGCCAGCTCGTAGCCGCGCACGAGCAGCTCCGGTGAGGCGCGCCCGATGAAACCGGGAATGTCGGACCCGACGAAGGCCTCGCCGGAGAGGCCCAGCGACGCGAACATCGGGATGTTCAGCGCCAGCGAATCCCACGTCGCATTGTTGTCGCCCGTCCACATCGTCGCATAGCGCTGCACGCCGGCAAAACCGGCGCGGGTGACGATGAACGGGCGGCGGTCGGGCCGGAGCCGCTCCAAGCCCTCGTAGGTGGCCCGCACCTCGTTCAGCGCGAAAACATTCCGGTTGGCCGCGTAGGGCGTGTGCGCCCCGAGGTCGTCGAAGACGACGTCCTGCTGGCTGCGCCCGGTCTGGTCGAGAAAATCCGACGGCTCGTTCATGTCGTCCCAGATCCCCGCCACGCCCGCGTCGAGCAGGGGCCGGTGAAGGTCGCCCCACCAGCGCCGGGCGTCCTCGCGCGTGTAGTCGACGTACACCGCCTTGCCCGGCCAGACCTCGCCGATCCAGAGCGACCCGTCGCGGCGCCGCAGGAAATAGTCGCCGGCCATGCCGGCGTCGAAAACCGGGTAATGCGCCTCGGCGGGCGCGCCCGGGGCGACAGGCTGGTATTTGACGCCGGGGTCGACGATCGTGACCACCTTCACGCCGAGCCCGCTCAGCCGCCCCATCAGCCCCGCCGGATCGGGAAACCGCTTCGGGTTCCAGGTGAAGTCCCGGTAGCCGTCCATGTAGTGGATGTCGAGGTAGAGCACGTCGAGCGGCAGCTCCTCGCGCCGATAGCGTTGGACGATCGCCTCGGCCATGGTGTCCGGGTAGTAGCTGTAGCGGCATTGCTGGTTGCCGAGCGCCCACAACGGCGGCAGCGGCATGCGCCCCGTCAGTTCGGTGTACCGGCCCAGCACCTTCTTCAGCCCGGGTCCGGCGAAGAAGTAGTAGTTAACCTCGCCGCCCTCGGCCGAGTAGACCGCGGCCTCCTGGCCGGTCTGGCCGAAGTCGAACGTCGACCGCCAGGAATTGTCATAGAACAAACCGTAGGCGACGCCGTCCGCCAACCCCTGGTAGAACGGCACGCTCTGGTAGATGGGATCGGTGCCCTCGACGTAGCCCGGGGTGTCCGAGTTCCACATCGTGAACTTGCCGCGGCGGTGATCCAGCCGCGCCGCCTTTTCCCCGAGCCCGTAGAAATGCTCGTCCAGCCCCAGGCGTTTCGCCACCTCGACGCGGCCGGTCTGCGCGTCCCGTGCCATCGGCCGCTCATCGGCGTTGATCGTGCGCCCGGTGGCGGCGTCGCGGAATTCGATCAGCAGCGGCTGGCGCCGGACCACGACCGCCAGTTCCGCGGTGCGGAGCGTCAACGCGTCGGCCGCCTCCTCGAGCTTCCAAGGCACCGGCTCCCAGGCGGTCTTGGCGACCGCCCACGAATGATCCGGCGCGGCCGGCTGGCCGGCGAAGCGTGCCCGGACGCGGACGAGATCGGGCGCCAGCACCCGGACCTGCACGGTCGCTCCGTCGGCGCAGGTCAGGGTGAGGCCTTGCGCGTCCCGGCCCACGCCGGTCACGGCGCCGATCGGCGCGAGGTCGGATCCGTCCGCCGCCGCCAGGGCGGCGGCCAGGCACAGACCGGTCAGAAGAATGGCACAGGCGCGCACGGGACGGTGATCAGTTGGGCGGCGGGACCGGAGCCTGCCGCGGTTGGTCCTGCGGCCACCCGATGACGCGCGGCGGCCGCAGGACGATGGCTAAGCATCGAGCCCGCGCTCTAGAACTTGTACGAAGCGCCGATCGAATACGAAGCCCCGTACTTCTGGTAGTTCATGACCATCCGCGGATCGTTTTGGCTCAAGGTCACCAACGGCTCGTCGTTCAGGTTGTAGCCCTGGAGGTAGATCGTCAGCCCCTTGACCGGGCCGCTCTGGAACGTGTAGCTCACTTGGGCGTCGATCACCTTTTCCGCCTGGGCCGTCGAGTAGTCGCCGGGGCTGACATCGCTGCCCCGGGACGGCGGACCGAAGGTCGTGATGTATTGCCGGTTCGAGGAACGATAGTGTTCGCTGACGCGGGCGGAGAACCCGGCACGCTCGTAATAGAGGGTGAAGTTCGCCACCTTGCGGGAGAGGCCCGCGATCGGCGCATCGCCACCCGTGGGGCCCCACGGCTTGATGGTGCTATCGGTGTAGGCTCCACCCATGACCACCCCGAAGCCCTTGATGTTCTTGTTCAAGAGCTCGCTGGCCAGCGAGATCGTCACCTCGAGTCCCCGCATGTTGCCGCCAGCGCCATTGGCGGGGCCGGTTATGGAACCCTGGTGGAGCGCCGGAGCAACGGGCCCGGTCACCGGATAGCCGGTGAAATCACCCAGGATACTCTGGTTGTAAATATAGCTCAGCAGTCTCTTGTTGAAGCCGGCGATCGCGATGTACCCCTTGCTCTCCTTGAAGTATTTTTCGAAGGACAGATCCAGCGAATCGGACAACCAGGGGCGCAGCTTGGGATTGCCGCCGCCGCCGCTCCAGGGGCTTCGATTGATGTCGGTGGAAGTCGCGAGCGTCGGGTCGAATCCGTACCCCGTGGCAGCGCGCATGTCATACATCCGCGGGCGGGCGATCTGGCGCGCCGCGCTGAAACGAAGGTGGGTCCGCGCGTCCACCTTCAGGTCGAGGTTCAGGGCGGGGGCGAAGTTGGTGTACTTGGCCCCGCCGGTCACGAGATTCAACTGGTTCGTCGATCCATTTCGGGAATAGCCCTTGGACTTCTGGTCGGTGTTGATTACCCGAAAGCCGATGTTGCCCGATAGCGGGAGGTCGCCCAGCTTGGTGTCGAGGTTCAACTGCGCGAAGAACTGCGCGATCTTCTCGGTCACGTCGAAGCGTTGCGCGACGTAGTCGAAATTGTTGTTCGGCACAAAACCCAGCGCGCCGCTGCTATAGGCCGCCAGCGGATCGTAGGCGTAGATTCGGCCAAGCCCCAGGAAGGTCATGTCGGTCGTCCCGATCATGGGCGGCATCGGCGCCGCCGCCACGCCGTTGGCGTTGACAACAAAGCCCGACGGCCCCTCGCCATCGCGCTTGTAGCGATCGGAGTAGCTGACCCCGAATTCGATACTGTCGAGCGGCTGCTTCAGCTGGTGCTTGGTGGACAGCTTGAACTGACCGAGCTCGTCTTTGGCCTGCAGGAACTTGAGGTAGCCCGGCGAGTCCCCGTTCGCAGTGGCCGGGCCATACCACGAGTTCCAGCCTTGTGGATCCGTCAGCTTCAGGATGCTGCCGTCGGCGTAGTTGAGCGTCGGCGTGATCACCGGGATCTGGCCGGGGATCAGCTTCACGGTCATCGTGTCGGGATGGGCCGCGTTCCCGTTGGTGCCCAGGCCGGACCAGGTTTCGAGGTCCTGGTCGGTGCGCGCCACACGGGAATAGCCGACGTCGAAAACGATGGGCCACTCGGACTTCTCGCCCATAGCGAGGTTCCAGCCGATGGCGAACGGGCTGTCCGTGCGCTTGAAGACATCGTTGCGCACGATGGGCTGCACGTTCGTGAAGACTTCGGTCGTGGCCAGCCCGTTGACCACGGTGTAGCCCGGCTGCAGGTGCGCGCCGCTCCAGTAGAGCGGGATCTCCATGCCACGCAGAAGCGATTTCTCCTCGAAGGAGGAAACATACACGTCAACCGTGCTGTGGATGTAGTCGTTCGGTTTGAACTCAAGCACCCCCATGAGGCCGTCACGCTTCAGGTTGGTCGTGCGGACATAGGACTTGGTGCCGCCGAGAACGAAGTTGCCGTTGTCCGTCGGGTACGGCCCGCCGCCGCCCCAAGCCTGGAATTGCTTGCCTTCCCACGGGGTGACGGTGTGCGCGAATCCGATCGCGATGCCCACCTTGCCATCCGCGAGCTGGTCGATGTACGCCACGTTGAACCGTTCGCCGGTCTTCTTGGCGCCCGGCGTGAGCTGGCCGTATTGGGTCATCTGGTAATAGCCGCCGACTGCGATCGTGCGGCCGCTCTTGCTCAAGGGTTGCACGGTGCGGAGATCGACGCTGCCGGCGAGTCCCTGCCCGGTCAGATCCGGCGCGGCGGTCTTGTAGACGACCACCTCGTTGAGCAGTTCTGCGGGATATTGGTCGAAGTCGATGCTGCGATTCTCGTCGGTCGACACCTGCTCCCGGCCATTCAGCATGCCGGTGCTGAAGTCGCCGGTGAGGCCGCGGATGTTGATCTGCTGAGTGCGGCCGTTCGTCCGCTGTCCCGCCACTCCGGTGATTCGGGTCAGGGAATCGGCGATGCTGATATCAGGCAGCTTGCCGATGTCCTCCGCCGCGATGACCTCCGTGATGGTGGGCATCGACTCCTTGACCTCCGCCGCGGCGGCCAAGCTGCCGGCGAAGCCCGCGGTGACGCGGTATTCCGCCATCTTGACCACCTGGTCGCTGGGCTGCGTGGTGGTGGTGGTGGGTGATGTGGGAGCCTGGGCGGCCGGCTGGTCCGTGGTGGGCGCCGGAGCCGGAGCCTCCTGGGCCGTCATCGGCAGAGCCAGGGCGACCGTCAGAAGGCCGATTCCCGCCGGGCGCCAAATCGCGCGGGGGGATGAGATTACAGTGCTTTTTGCAGGCATAGCGTGGGCTGTTGGCTAGGTTTTAGGAGTGCTCAAGCCGGGGAAAGCCGACAGGCCGCCGCCGGATCGAGCACGGTTGGGGTGATGAACGAGGGCAGACGCAATGGATGCGTTCCGAAGTGTGCGCTCAGCTTGGGTCGGCCGTTCGGTTTGCGCGAATCGCGATTCGTTCAGAAAACCTGAATGGGCAGGAAAAATCTTTGATCATCCGCCGGGGCAGAAGGATTGCATTTCGCCGGCACGGCGGGCTGACGCAAAGATTTGTCCCCACCGCCTAGGAAATGTCCCACCCCGGCCTTTTGACCGGCGCCCGGCGCGGCCGAGGATACGGCTCATCCCCCGGACGGTGCATGACCTTCCCGCGAAAAAATGCGGCGATGCTGACGGCGGCCGTCGCCCTCGTCGCCCTGACGCTGACCTCCGTCCTCGCCGCGACGCCGGACGCCTGGTGGCGCGACGCGGTCTTCTATGAGATCTTCGTGCGGTCGTTCGCCGACGCGTCAGCCGGACCCCTCGCCGGCGACGGCATCGGCGATCTCCAGGGCCTGATCGACCATCTCGACTACCTGAACGACGGCAATCCGCAGACCACGGCGGATCTCGGCGTGACCGCCCTCTGGCTGATGCCGATCAACCCTTCGCCGAGCTATCACGGCTACGACGTCACCGACTACTTCGCCGTGAATCCGCAGTACGGCGACGTCGCGCTGATGAAGCGCCTGGTCACCGAGGCGCACCGCCGCGGCATCCGCGTGATCGTCGACTTCGTGCCCAACCACGCCTCGTCGCGGCATCCGCTGTTCCTGCGCGCGGTGGCGGGCGGGCCCGGCACGCCGGAGCGCCGGATGTTCCGGTTCGCGCCGCAGCCCGAGCAGCCGCGGAATCCGTGGGGTTATCCCAACTGGCACCGGACGCGCGACGGCTTCTACTACGGGTTCTTCGGCGCCGACATGCCCGACTGGAATTTCCGCGACCCGGCCGTGACCGAGCACCATCGGCGCGCCGCCGAGTTCTGGCTGCGCGAGGTCGGCGTCGACGGCTTCCGCCTCGATGCGGTGCGCTACCTCTATGAGAACGGCGACCAGCAGCAGGATCTGCCCGA
>JBAIXJ010000192.1:0-3989 GCA_037916645.1 Opitutales bacterium
CCCCGGCGCATTGCCAGGTTTCGCGCACGAGGTCGGTCTCCTTGGCCGCCAGCCGCCCGCGGCAGCCGCGCAGCTCGCCGCGCTCGGTGCGCAGCGTGACAAACACGGCCCGGCGCTCCGCCAGGATGCCGCCAGCCTCGAACGGCGGCGCCTCGCGGCGGCCGGCCAGCTCCGCCTCCACCGCGCGGCGGGCGACCGCGGGCAGGTCTTCGTAACGCGACAGGACGGACGGACCCGCCGCCGGATCCGCGTGCACCGCCGCCGCTGCGGGCTCGTAAAGGATCGCGACTCCATAGCCCACGCCGAACGGCCCTTCATAGCTCAGCACCCGTTCGCCGTCGGTGCGGTAATCGGCGGCCGCCAGCGCCACCACGGTCGAGTCGACCACGTCCTCGCCTGCCTCCTCCACCAGCGCGGGGTCGATCCGCGGCACCTCGCTGACGGCCCCGCGGCGCAGCAGGGCGATGAACGCCTCGTCGAAACGGTGCGCCTCCGGGCTGAATCCGCCGGGGGCCGAGGGCGTGAGGCGGTGGCTCATGTCGCCGCTCGCGATGACGGCGGTTCGGCGGTGCAGGCCCTGGGCGGTGGCGACGATCGCGTGCCCCAGCTCCTCGAGCCCGCCCTCGCCGGGGTAGTTCAGGCTGAGGATGACCGTCGGCCCGCTCCAGCGCGCCTTGACCAGGTAACAAAGTGGCACCAGGGCGCCGTGATCCAGCGGATCGCGCGTGATGCTCCACGTCCGGAGTTTGCGCCGCTCGGCCGCGTGCGCCAGCCCGTCGGCAAACGCCTCGTCGACGGGCAGGTCGACGCGATCCTCCGGCGAGCCGAAGCTGCGCAGCGAGCCGCGCAGCCGGGGCGTCCGCCAGATGCCGAACGCGTGCGGCTGCCGGGGCGAATGCGGCGAGATCAACACCATCGTTTCGGGCCGCGCCGCCACCGCGTGGTCCGCCACCGTCGCCATCGCGTCGGCGGTGGCCCGCGCCTCGGCGAGGCGGTCGCCGCCCACGCCCGGCACGAGGATGGGCGCATGGGGCATCAAGCCCGCGAAAACGATCGGACCGTCCACCATGTCAGCACCTCTGGCGGGAAAGTTTAGTCACCCGCGGGCCGTTCGCCAAGCCGGAGTTTGCGCGGGCCTGGGGCCCATCGCTTTCCGATTGGGTTACGCATTTCGTTCTTCTGTAGGCAGCGAGCTCGCTCGCGCTAATTGGCGCCAGCAAGCTGGCAGCCTACAGGCTTGGGCACCAAGCCAGGAAGAAAGGCGAAAACGCCGTCCTAAGCGATCGGTTCTGTGCCCAGGGGCACCACGCGGGCGCCGGGCAGATGGCGCTCGACCACGTCCCGGGCCAGGTTGAACCACTGCCGGCACCGGTCGAGCACCGCGCTGTCGGCGGTGACGATGATGTCCGTGCATTCCGCCAGAACGGCGTCGGGGCTGGGCACCAGCTCCACCTGCCACGGCCATGCGCGTTCGGCGGCGAGGGTCTCCATGATCTTTTTCAGCCGACCGCTGTTGGAGACGGGCCGGTCGAGATACCAGAACCAGGTGCCCGTCCGGTATGCCGCGGCCATGCCCCCGAGCAGCTCGAGCGCCGGCATCGTCTCGGCGACCTTGCGGTAGGTGCCGTGCATGCTCGCGATGTCGCGCAGGGTGCCGTCGCACGCCGCCAGCAGCACGCCGCCGCCGAGGGCGACCTCGATCGTCGTCAGCACGTTGTAGCCGTCCAGCCGCAGCGGGTGGCCGGTGAGCGCATCCGCGGCCACCCGGCGGCTTTCGCGGCGGCGCCGGTCGGCGTCGGAGCAGGCGCAGCGTTCGAGCGCCGCCCGCTGGCGCGCCGCGAGCTGGTACCGGTCGCCGACGAGCTTCAGCGCGGACGGCGTCGCGTAGTCCCGGCTCAGCAGCCAGCAGAGGTCGGCGGTGGCGGCGCGCAGCGCCGGCCAGGCGGACGGGGCGAAGAGGGCGGCGTCCTCCGGGTGCGGTCCGCGGTGCGTGCGGGTGTCAGGCATGGCAGGCGATGTTCAATCGCGGATAGTGGATGGTTTTTCCCACGAATCACACGAATGGGCACGAATGAACCTCCGAGCCTTTCGCGCCTGCCGGCCATAGCTTGAAAAGCGACGGCCGGTGAATTCGGTTGATTTGCGGGCGGTTTACGCATCGTCGATGGCCGGCAGTTCTGGCCACGAATGCACACGAATCTTCACGAAATGCAGGCTCCCATTCGTGCCTATTTGTGCCTGCCGGCCATAGCTTGAAAAGCGACGGCCGGTGAATTCGTGGAAAGAAACCTCCGACGTCCGAAATGGATTTCACCGGGCACGCTGGTAGGTGCCCATCAGCTCCGCCTCGGCGAGCACGTGGCTGCCCATGGCGCGGAGCAGATCCCGTTTGGTCGCGCGCGGGGCGAGGTTCAGCTCGGCGTCGAGGGCGTAGAGCTTGAAGAAGTAGCGGTGCGGCCGGCCGGGCGGTGGGCACGGGCCGCCGTAGCCGACGCGGCGGAAATCGTTGAGGCCCTGTCGCGCCCCGCCTGGTAGCATGTCGGTGGGGGCGACCATCTCGGGCAGCTCCGTGCTCGCGGCGGGGATGCTCCAGATGACCCAGTGCACCCAGTTGCCGACGGGCGCGTCAGGATCGTCGCAGATGAGGGCAAAACTGCGGGTGCCCGCCGGCGCCGCGGTCCAGGCGAGCGGCGGCGAGACATCGTCACCGTCGCAGGTGTGGCGCTGCGGGATCGGCTGCCCCTCCTCGAATGCGGGGCTCGTGAGTTTCATGAGGAACGCCTCCTTCGGATTCGTTTTGGATTCAGCCCCGGCCAGTCCGGTGGCCGCCGCGAGAACGGCAGACAACATCCACACGCGATGATTCATTGTCATCGGATAGCCCATCCTATCCGTGCTGATCCGTGTGATCCGTGGTTGGCCTAGTCCATCGAGCCGTCAGAGCTTGTACCCGATCTTGCGCAGCAGGTCCCTGCGCCAGGCGATGTCGGCGTCGCCCTCGACGCCCATCGGCGGCATCCCGTCGATCACGCCGAGGACGCCGCGGCCCTGTTCCGTGACGGCGACGACGACCTCGGTCGGGTTGGCCGTGGCGCAGAAGACGCGGCAGACCTCGGGCACGGCCTTGACCGCGTTGAGCACGTTGACGGGATAGTATCCCTCGCCGAGGAACACGATGAAGGTGTGGCCGGCGGCGATGGCGGCCGCGCTTTTTTTCGCCAGCTCGATCATCGCCGGGTCGGTGCCGGTCCAGCGGATGAGGCATTTGCCCGACGCCTCGCAGAACGCCAGGCCGAACTTGATTCCCGGCACGGCGTTGACCAGGGCCTCGTGCACGTCCTCGACCGTCTTGATGAAGTGGGTCTGGCCCAGGATGAAGTTGATCGCTTCCGGTTTCTCGATCCTGACCGTGGTCAATTGCATCGTCCGGTTCCTCCTTTCGGCTGGCGGGGCAGTGCGCGGGTGGCTGACGCCGGCGAACTTAACGCGGCGGCGCCCCGGCGTGCAAGACCGGAGCCGGGGTAGCGCGGCGGGTTCCGTACGGCTTTGCCGTTTGACGTCGGAGATATGTAGGCCGCCCGCCCCTCGCCGCACTCGGGGCCTCGAGCATATCGAGACGGCTCGCGGGCGCCGATCCATGATCAGACCCCATTGTAGGCCGCCACCTTGGTGGCGCCGATTCGCCTTCGACAATACGCGTCCGGACGAGGTATGGCGCCTGCAAGCAGGCAGCCTACAAATTGCGGGTCCTTTTTCGCGATGGAGGCGTCGCGTCCCCATCGGGATAATGGAGGCTACGCCCAGAGGCGTTTGAGCATCTTTTTGGTCAGCGCGTTTTCGACGTCGCCGGTGTTCAGGGTCGAGGCGGGCTCGAAGAGAACAACCTCGGTCTCCTCGGGCGCGTAGGGCTGGTGCTCCACGCCGCGCGGCACGATGAAGAACTGCCCCGGCCGGAGCATGACCTCGCGGTCGCGCAGGCGCAGGAGGAG
>JBAIXJ010000193.1:0-3426 GCA_037916645.1 Opitutales bacterium
GTTTCGCGTCGGTCGTGATCTGGACGGGCGCCGGGGCGGACAACAACTGGACCAACGGGGGCAACTGGCTGGCCGGCGTGGCGCCGGCCACGGGAGACGACGTGACGCTCGGCTCCATGCGGCGCTATTTCACATCGTTCAACGACTATGCAACGGTCAACTCGCTGACGTTCGACGGGCAATACCACGAGGTTGATTCCCCCGTCGTCGCCACACTGACCATCGGCGGCGGCGGGATCACCACCAACGGCGACAACGTCCGCTTTGATTCGCTGATGCCCATTGTCGTCAACGCCTCGCAGGCGTGGACCATCAACGGCAGCTACACCGGCAGCAGCAATGATTACGGCCAGCTGCGCGTCGACGGCTCGATCAGCGGCTCCAGCATCGCCAAGGGCGGCGGCGGCCGCCTGATGCTCACCGGCGCCAATTCGCTGAACGGCGTTTTCTCGCTCGTCCAGGGGATCCTGCGCGTGGGCAACGACGCCGCCCTGGGCACGTCGACCCTGATCATCAACGACTCGGGGCTCGGTTCGACGATCGAAAGCTGGGGCGGCGACCGCACGATCGCCAACGTGGTTCAGGTCAATTCCAGCTTCAGCCTCAACACCAAGCTGGGCGCCCTCACCTTCTCGGGCCCGGTGACGCTCCAGACGTCGCCCTTCCTCTACATCTCCGGCCCCAACGCGGTCACCCTGACCGGCGCGGTGGGCGAGTCGGGCGGCAGCCAGATGATCACGCTGACGGGCCCCGGGACGCTCGCGATGCAGGGCCCCATCAACACCACCGGCGGGGCCAAGGTCACAAACGGCCGGCTGCTCTTTGGTCCGGGTGCGACCCTCCCGGTCACGGGCACCTTCATCTCCACGGATCCGGGGTACGTCGGCACGTATCTCGCCTCGGGCGTGCAGGCCGGGTTCCTCGATCATTTCAACAAAGCCGCGTCGGACGGAACCATCGGCTTCGAGGGGGGCAGCATCATCGCCGACGCCCTCGACCTGACGGGTTTCAGCACCGCGGTCCGGCTGGGCTCGAGCACGAGCGCCACCTTGACGGGCCCGATCACCCCCGCGGGCCTCGCCTATGGCTTCGGCGGCGGCGGCGGCACTCTCAAGGTGAGCAGCAGCCTGTTCGACCCGGTGGGCGGCGCCCGCAACGTCGTGGTCCGCTCGGTGCCGGGCCAGTCGCTCACCCTGATCCTCGACGGGACCAACAGCTATACGAACGGCACCATGGTCCAGAATTCCGCGCTGCGCTTCACCAACGTCGAGGCGCTGCCGGTCACGGGGTCGATCACCGTCAACAACCGCGCCTACATCGGGTTCGACTACCTGAACGATCTCACGGCCTTCCGGCCGCGGCTCTCGCAGTCTGCCGCCAGCAACACCATCGTTGGCTACGACAATCCGGTTCCCACCACCCCGCTCATCGTTTCCGGAGCGATCGACCTTTCGGCCTACCCGAACGACTTCCTGAACGGCATCTTCACCTATCTGGGCACCAGCACCGACCTCACGTTGACGGGGACGCTCACCCCGGCGGGCCCGGCCACCGAGTCCTGGCGGTTTGCCGCGGCGAAGACGGGCCACCTGACCGTGGCCAGCGATCTGACCGGGGTGCGCGGCGTGGTGGTCAATCTGCCCAACGACTTCAATGGCGATTACGACAAGAGCACCGGTCAGTTCATGGGGCCGACCAGCACGGTGACGTTGACGGGAAACAACAGCTACAGCGGCGGCACCACGCTCCAAGGCGGGCGGCTGGAACTCGGCAATGCCAATGCGCTCGGGACCGGCTCGCTCTCCGCCGCCAGTTCGACCCTGGCTGTCACCACCAGCGGCCTGACGATTCCCAATCCGATCATCAACGCCAGCTCCGGCAATGCGGACGGCCTCCACCTCGAGGCGGTTGACGCCGCGCACAGCTTCACGCTTTCGGGGGGCATCACCGGCAGCGGCACGCTGTACAAGGAGGGCGCCGGCAGCGTGACGCTCACCGGGAGCGTGAATCTGCCGAACATCGGCGGTGACGTCGGCACCTATTACAGCGACGTCGAGGTGCGCGGCGGCACGCTCAACATCAGCAGCCCGTTCACCATCGGCGGAGAGCTGAACCTCTTTGACGGCACGACGGTGAACGTGGCGGCCGAAGCTCCGGTGAACGTCGGCGGCCTGTTCACCGAGGAGGCGCCCGGCGGCACGGGGGTCGTCAGCCTCGGAACCGGAACGGTCCTGACCATCGATACCACGGCGGCGAACAGCGATCCGTATTTCAGCGGCACGATCAACGGCGCCGGCAGCCTCGTGAAGACTGGCACCGGCAACCAGTACCTGGGCACGCTGCCGGGGCCGAGCGCCAGCAACTACTCGGGTGGGACGACCATCACCGACGGTGCCATCTTCGCGTTGAGCAACAACGCGCTGGGCACGGGGCCCGTGGTCATCAACGCATTCACCCCGTTCCAGAGCGGCCTTGGCATCTACACCGGCGTCACGTTCACCAACGCCCTGACCCTCACGAGCGGCACCCTCGCGGGGTACGGCACCTTCGCCCCGAGCAACGGCACCATCACGATCGGATCAAACTGCTATGTTTCGCCCGGCAATTTGTTTGTCACCGACCCGATCGGCACGCTCACGTTCGCCAGCGGCCTCACGCTCGCCTCGGGCGGCACGTACCTGTGGGAGATCAACAACGCGACGGGCACGCCCGGCATCGACTGGGACCTCCTGGCGGTCACCGGCACGCTCGCCTTCACCGGCACCCCGACCACGCCCTTCATCCTTGAGCTCTCGAGCCCGAACGCGGGGGGGCCGAACGGCTTCAACTCCGCCCTGCCCTATACGTGGACGATCGCGACCGCCACCGGCGGATTCACCGGGTTCGACCCGAATGCGATCTCATTGTCGTTCGCGGGCGGTTCCCCGGGTGGGGGCGTCTTTTCCCTGACCCAAACGGGCAATAACCTGGAGCTCAATTTCGCCCCCGTGCCCGAACCGTCGACCTGGGCGTTGCTGACCGCCGGTCTGCTCGGCCTCGCGGTTCGCGCGTGGCGCCGGAAGCGCGGCTAACACGACATTGCCATGGGGACGCGGCGCCCTCGTCGCGCGTCATCCCTGATCACAGCGTCCTTCATCCGGCGCGCTTCCGTTTCTTGGCCTGCGGGCTGACCCCCAGCCGCGGATCGCGCCGTCGCGCCAGGACCACGAGGCGCTCGGCGGTGGACTCGAACCGGTCGGCACTCTCCGACAAATACAGCCACTTCGGGAGGATCGGATGCGGCACCAGCGCCGGGAACTCGGCCCGCAGCGACGGCTGGTGTTCGCGGAACGTGCAGACCAGCACCCCGCGCCACGGCTCCTCCCGGGCCGTGAAATAAAGCATGAGCTTCCCGTCGAGGTACGCCGCCCGGCCGCTGAACATCGG
>JBAIXJ010000194.1:0-3989 GCA_037916645.1 Opitutales bacterium
CGCAGAGCTACATCTTCCACGGCTACGTGCTCGACGGCCAGCAGAAGCCGCTCCCGCAGCTCACCGTCGCGCTGTACGACGGCCAGAACAACTGGTTCCGCCAGCTCGGCTACGGGTGCACCGACGAAAACGGCTACTTCCTGCTCCGCTACGACCAGGGGCAGCCGCAGCCCGCGCCTTCGCCGCAGCCCCCGCCGACTCCGGCCCCGGCGCCCTCGCCCCAACCCTCGCCGACGCCAACCCCGACGCCGCAACCCACGCCCGTCCCAACACCTGCGCCCACGCCGGCACCCGTGCCGACGCCGTCGCCCGTGATCGTGAAGCCGTTCCCGGGGCCGGGACCTGTCGTGAAGCCGCTCGGGGCCGCCCGCGGCGCGGTCGTCGCCAACGACATCGCCGTGGTCACAAATGTGGGCCCCAAGGGCGCATTGACCCTGAGCATCCTCGTGTTCGACCGGCAGCAGAACCTGCTTTATCGCGACCCGCAGCCGTTGTCGCCGCAGCTCGGCCAGGTGGACTACCGCGTGATCATCATCGACGGCCAGGCGCTCACCTGCACGCCGCCGCCGGCGACGCCCACGACCTCCGGGCCGGGCGGGAAAGTTCCGGGGGGCTCGTCCGCCGCCGGCGACGCCACGAAACCAGGGGGTGCCGCCGCCGGCAGGACCGCGGGAGCCGCGCCGGCCGGCGCCAAAACGGCCGGCACGGCTCCGTCGGTCGCTCCATCCGCCGCGCGGCCGCGCCCGGAGTCAGGCGCGAAAGCGCTTCCCGCCAAGCCGGTCCCTGCCGCCCGCGTCACCGGGAAAACCCAAACCGTCAAGCCGGCGGCCGCACCCCGCGCCACAAGCCGGAAGAAAAAGCCGCGGAAATGAACTCCTGATCCGGGGCGGTCCCGGGTTGAGTCTCCTGCCGCCGTCTGCCCATGCCAGCGACCTTCGCCAGACCGGTGAGCGCGCGCCGCCCGGCGGCGGTGCGGCCGGCGGCGCCCCATGCGCCGGCGCTCGTCCGCCGCGACGCAGCAGAGCCGGTGGCCACCGCCGAGCGCGCCGCGGCTTGTCCCTGCGGCGGCGGCTGTCCGCGGTGCCAGAGCGCGGCCGCACGGGAGAATCTGGAGGCGGGCGTCCCGTTGCCGACTCCCTGGCGCGAGAGCTTCGGAGCCAGGTTGGGCGCGGACCTCACGGCGGTGCGCATCCACACCGGGCCGCGCGCCGCCGCTGGAGCCGAGGCGCTGAACGCCCGGGCCTACACGTTCGAAACCCATATCGTATTCGGCGCCGGGCGCTATCGTCCTGACACGCCCGAAGGCCGCACGCTCCTGTCCCACGAACTCGTCCACACGGTGCAGCAGGCCGGAACGGATTCCCGCCCCATGACGGTGGCACCGCGCGACCATCAAACTGAGACCGAGGCGAGGATCGCCGCGCCGCGACTGGCCGCCGGTGGTTCCTTCCGACCCAGACAGCGGGCCGTGGGCCTGGTGCAGCGCGATGACAACGACACCGCTGCGCCAACACCGCGGACGGCGCCCATGGCCGGCCAACTGCAATTGGACCCCGCGCTCGTCGCGGAAATGCGTGCGTTCTTCGCCGAATGGCTCGCCACCCACACCGGCGCGGGCACCGTGACCGACCCGCTGCCGGCGCCGGCGAGCGGTGGCTTGCTCGGCCGAACCCTGGCCCCGCGGGCGTCGCTTTTCGGGCCGACCGGCCCGCTGCAATTGGCGCCGCCCTTCGGGTTTGGCGACAGTCTTTCACCGGGCGGCGGCTCGCTGCTGACCGGGCCATCCCGTGTATTCCCTCCCTTTGGAACCGGCGGCGCCACCGGGTCGGGCATGTTTGCCCCGCTGCCGCCCGACCCGACATTCGTGCCGCCGGACTACACGTCGCTCTACGGGCCGTACAACGACCGCGCCGTGCCCATCCCGGGGCGCGAGCGCGACGCGTCGGTCATCGATCAGCTTTACCGCGACCGCTGGAATCTCGTGCGCGGTTTGCCCGACCTGCGCAGCTGGGCGCCCTCATTGCTGCGTCCGCTGATCCCCGATACCTGGCGGCGCGACCTCGCCAGCGCGCTCACCGGACTGACCGTCGATTCGGCCCTGCAAAACGACTTTCCCACGCCGGTCGAGGCGGCGGATCGCTTCCTCATGCAGATCACGAGGAACAAGGACGTCGTGCCCACCTACATCAATCCGCCGTTCAAGCCCTTCAAGTGGGAGTTTTAGGCCGCCGTGCCGCTCGCCGCCCCCCAGTCCAAGTCCGCCAGGAAAATCGCCCCGGGCAAGTCGACCCGGCCGAAATCGAACGCACCGTCCGCGGTCGCCGCCGTGCCCGGCAGCCGTGACCACGGCCTCGACTGTCCGTGCGGCGGTGGGTGCCCGCGGTGCCGCACGGTGACCGTCGGCTTGATCCCGGTTTCTGCTCGGGAGGCTGTCCGCAACAGCGGCGAGCCGCTGGACGCCGGCACGCGTGAAGTCATGGAGGATCGTTTCGGGCACGATTTCGGCGGCGTGCGCGTGCATACCGGCGGCGCCGCTGCCTCCTCTGCGCGACGGCTGTCCGCGGCGGCCTACACCATCGGCGACGACATCGTGTTCGGCGCGGGACGATACCAGCCCGGCACCACCGGCGGCTCGCGCCTGCTCGTCCACGAGCTCGCACACGTGGTGCAGCAATCACCGGGCGGCAGCGGATCGCCCGCGGCCGAACCCGAGGCTGGCGAAGCGTTCGCCGAACGCGCGGAGGCGGCATTTGCGGCTGGCGGGCCAGTGCCCGAGGTCGGCCGGGTGGCGGGGCCCGTGTTGCAGCGCAAGGTCGAGATGCGCGATGTCGGGCGCGGCGAGCAATCCGGCTTTGCCCGGCTGCCGGAGCTGATTGACCGCCTCAACGCCATGTCGCAGGGCCTGATTTTCTCCCTCAACGGCCACGAACTGACCTACGAAGTGAAACCGGGCGCCACGCTGGACAACTTCGACCGCCAGATGCAGAGGTTCATCGATCAGGAAGCGACCATCCCTGTGCGGCTGACGAATCGCCACGGCCTGCTGGGAACGCCCGCCACCGGCTTCCATGATCAGGTCGACGTCGACGCGTGGACCTCCGGCTACGTCGATATCGACGACCTCCTCGCCAGCACCGATCTCGGGCTCAAGTCGGTGCTGGTCCATTTCCTGCGCGAACGCTCCGCGACCCGCAACTACGCCCGGCGGATCGGGACGGACACCTTCACGGAAGCGGAATTCCAGCGGGTGCACGGGCTCGGCATCGGCGCGGAGGAGGACCTGCTGCGGGACTTTTTCGGCGATCCGACCATCCGGATTGTCAATGATTCTCCCAACCCTACCGTCCGGCGCGTCTTCCGGAACCGCCGGGGCGACCTCATTCGCCGCCGGGTGACCATCGGCCACGGCGCTGAACAGGGGGTGGGCGCCATGTCGATCGACGTCGTCACGCGCGACGGTCACGTGCACACGGCCGAGGAATACCGGCAGATCCTCGAGGAGGAACGCATTCGGCAACAGGTCGAACGCGAGCGCTTGAGCGGCGCGACCGAACATTGGGAGGGAGGTCGGCGCGTTCCGGCGCCCTGAACCAGCCGGCCGAAATCAATCCGCCTCGCAAGCGGCACCTATGCCCATGCCCGCAACTTTTGCCCCGCCCACCGCCCACCGCCCGAGAACGCCGGGAAAACGCGCGCCGCGCCTCCGTTCCCCGGCGGCCGGGTCGCCCCAACCATTCGCCAACCTGCCCGAAGCCAAGGCCGCCGCGGATCGATCCTGCGCCTGCGGCGGTGGGTGCCCGCGCTGCCGGGAGCAGGCCGGCGGCGTGAGTCCCGCCGCGGCGCAGGCTGCCGTGCGCTCGGCCGGCGAGCCGCTCGACGCCGCGACCCGCGGTGTCATGGAGGAGCGCTTCGGCCACGATTTCAGCGCCGTGCGGGTGCACACCGGGGCCCGCGCCGCCGACTCGGCGCGGCGCATGTCCGCCGCGGCC
>JBAIXJ010000195.1:0-2297 GCA_037916645.1 Opitutales bacterium
GCCTGGCCGATGGCCTGGCGCATCGCCGCGCGGGCGACGTTGTAGCCGTAGTCGGCCTGGACCTGGTTCAGGCGCGCCTCCGTCAGCGACACCTGGCTGGTCAGCACGTCGAGCTGCGTCGCCGTCCCCGCCCCGTACCGCACGTTGGCCAGCCGCAGCGCCTCCTGCGCCTGCTCCACCGTCTTGCCCGACGCCTGCACCAGCTCCCACGCCTCGACCAGCGAGGAATAGGCCTGGCGCACCTGCACCTCGATCCCGAGCGTCGTGTCCGCCAGCGTCAGCTTCGCCTGCTGCACCTGCGAGCGCGCCTGCACGACCCGGCCGGCGGTCGCCCGGCCGTCGAAGATATTCCACTGCGCCTGCACGCCGGCCGTCCAGCCGTCCCGGCGGCTGGCCCAGTCCGCGAGCACCGGGCCGCGCATCACGGTGTAGCCGCCGACGAGGTCGAACTCCGGGAAATACCCGGCGCGGTTGGCGATCACGTTCTGCTCCCCCGCCTGCTCCAGCCTGTCCAGCCGCCGCAGCTCGGGCCGGTTCGCCCGCGCCGCCTCGAGCGCGTCCGCCAGCCCGATCGTCATCGGCTGGCCCACGTCAAGCGAGCCGACGAACTCGGGGACCTGGTCCACGCTCTGGCGGTTGTCGGTGCTGAAGCCGAGCAGCTGCCGCAGCTGTTCGATCGCGATGCGGTGGTCGTTACGCGCCTGGATCAGCGGCGGCTGGCCGTTGGCCAGCGCCACCTCGGCCCGCAGGACCTCGAAATTCGACGTCGTCCCCGCCGTGAACCGGCTCTGCGCGTCCTTCAGCTGCTGCTCCAGCAGCTTCACGTTCTCCTCCTGCACCTGGATCCGCTGCTGGGCGAGCAGGACGGTGTAGAACTGCGTCCGCACCGCGAGCAGCTGCTCGTTGATGACGCCCTGCAGCTCCAGCACGGCCGCCTCGCGGGTGAGCTGCGCCCCGTGGACCGACGCCGTCACGCCGCCGCCCGCGTACAACACCTGCCGCGCTTGAAGGTCGATGGTCCAGAACCGGTTGTTGTCCGGCGGGCCATAGGTCGAAATCGCCCGCGAGTTTCCGGTGTACGTGCCGTTGGCCGCCACGTTGGGGATCTGCCGCGCCCGCACCGTAATCTCGACTCCCTCCTGCTCCCGGATGCGCTCCCGCGCCTCGCGGATCGTGTAGTTGTTCTCCACGGCGTATTTGATCGCCGTCGGGAGATCCAGGGTCGCCGGCACCGGCTGGGACCCGTCCGCGGCGGCGCGCAGCATGGAGCCCGCGCCCAGGAGGGCCGCGGCGCCCAGGAGGCGAGGCAAATGAAGGATGAATGGTTTCATGGCTTATTTGGCGACCGGCTCCAGCTCCCCGAGGCCTGCGGCGTCCACCGCGGCCTCCCGTTCGGCCACCCGCGCATGGGCGTGGTCCTTGGCCAGCAGCATGTAGACCGCCGGGACGACGAAGAGCGTGAAGATCGTTCCGATGCTCATGCCGCCGACCAGCACGAGGCCGATCGAGTTCCGCGCGCCCGCGCCGGCGCCGGTGACCAGCGTCAGCGGGAAGTGGCCCGCGACGGTCGCGGTCGACGTCATGAGCACCGGCCGGAGCCGCGTCATGGCCGCCTGCCGGATGGCCGCGAGCTTGTCCAGGCCCTGTTCCTGGAGCTTGTTCGCGAATTCGACGATGAGGATGCCGTTCTTCGCCACCAGGCCGACGAGCGTGACCAGGCCGACCTGGGCGTAGATGTTCATCGTCGTCGTCCAGCCCCGGGTCCAGAACGCAATGTTCGGGTTCGGCATCTTGAGGAAGGTGAAGACGAGCGCCCCGAACATGGCCAACGGCACCGAGCCGAGGAGGATGACGAGCGGGTCGCGGAACGAGTTGAACTGCACCGCCAGCGCCATGAAGATCATCACGATCGCGAGGGCGAACGCCGGGAGGAACTTGTTGCCCTCCTGGCGGAGCTGGCGCGACTCGCCGGTGTAGTCGACGGTGTAGCCGGGCGGCAGGATCTCCTTGGCCGCGTTCTCCAGCACCTTGAGCGCCTGGTCGAGCGTGCGGTTGGTCTGGCCGGAGAGCGTCACGGCGTTGAGCTGCTGGAAGCGGTTGAGCGAGCGCGGCACGGTCCGGTTCTCGATGTGCGCCACCGAGCTCAGCGGCACGAGCTGGCCGCCCGGCCCGGTGACGTAGATGTCCTTGATCTGGTCGGGGTTCAGGCGGCCGACGCGCTCGATCTGCGGGATCACCTTGTAGCTGCGTCCCGCGATGTTGAACCGGTTGACAAAGTTGCCGCCCAGCGCCGAGGC
>JBAIXJ010000196.1:0-5373 GCA_037916645.1 Opitutales bacterium
ACCAGAAGCTGGCGGTCGAAACCGGCTACTGGCCGCTGTTCCGCTACGATCCGCGCCGGGCCGACCGCGGCGAAAACCCGCTCGTGCTCGACTCGGCCGCCCCGAAGGGCGATCTCACGCGCTACACGAAATCGGAGAACCGGTTCCGGATGCTGGAAAAGAAGAATCCGGAGCGATCGCACGAACTCGACCGCTTGGCCCAGGCCGAGGTGCAGAAACGCTTCGCCACCTATCAAAAGCTCGCCGCCACCCCGGCCCCGGCGGCGCCGCCCCCGGCCGTGCCCCTGCCCAAGCCGCCGCCGAAGAACGGCGACGGCTCCGGAACGATCAAGTCGGTAACCAGCGGCTGAGCTGCTTCAACCACCGGCCGCCGGCCGCGCCTGGCCGCGTCGTCTCAACGCGGGCGCGCCGGCGGCCGTTGCTTCCCGCCTCTCCGATGACGGATCCCCTCGCGCAATTCGCCTCCTGGCTGGATGACGCGAAGCGCTGCGGCCTGGACGAACCCACCGCGATGGCCCTGGCCACGGCCGACGCGCAGGGCCGGCCCTCGGTGCGCATGGTCCTCCTGAAGCACGCCGACGAGCGCGGGTTTGTCTTCTACACCAACCTCGAGAGCGCCAAGGCGGACGATCTGGTGGCCAACCCGCGCGCCGAGCTCTGCTTCTACTGGGACCCCCTGAGCCGCCAGCTCCGCGTGGCGGGTCCGGTCGAACGCGTGAGCGACGCCGAGGCCGACGCCTACTTCGCCACCCGCCCGCGGCTGAGTCAGATCGGCGCGTGGGCCTCGCGGCAATCGCGGCCGATGCAGGGCTACCTGGAACTCGAACAGGCCTGCGCGCGCGTGGCCCTGCGGCATCCCTTCGGTGCGGTGCCCCGCCCGCCGTTCTGGTCCGGCTTCCGGGTGGTGCCGGAGCGCATCGAGTTCTGGAAGGAAAAGCCCTTCCGCCGCCATGAACGGGTGGTGTACACGCGGGTCGACGGCGCGTGGCGCGAGCAGTGGCTCTTTCCGTGACCCCCGGCGGCGGCCCCGGAAAAACCGCTAGCGGTCCGGCCGAATCCCGCTTACGTTTGCCGGTTTCATGGACCTGACCGAACTGTACCAGACCGTCATCCTTGAGCACAACCGCCGGCCCCGGAATTTCCGCAAGCTGCCGACGGCCAACCGGGTGGCGGCCGGCAACAATCCCGTGTGCGGCGACGAGGTCACGGTCTACCTCCAGGTCGAGGGGGACCGCATTGCGGACATCAGCTTCGAGGGCGCCGGGTGCGCCATCTCGCAGGCCTCCACGTCGGTGATGACCCAACGGCTCAAGGGCCGGACCCTGGCCGAGGCCGAGGCGCTGTTCGAGCGGTTCCACGGCATCGTCACCCAGGGGAAGCTGGACGAGGAGGATCTCGACCTTTCCGCCTTCGCCGGGGTGCACCAGTATCCCGCGCGCATCAAATGCGCCACCCTCGGCTGGCACGCGGCGCTGCACGCGCTCCACGGCCAGACCGCCCCCGCGACGACCGAATGAAGCCGCCGACCGAAAACCCGGACTGGGCCGCCTGGCGCGCGGATTTCCCGATTCTCCAGCAGACGGTCCACGGCCGCCCGCTGGTGTACCTCGACAACGCCGCGACCACCCAGAAACCGCGCGCCGTCATCGCCGCGCTCACGCGCTATTACGAGCAGGACAACGCCAACGTCCACCGCGCCATCCACGAGCTGAGCCATCGCGCCACCGTGGCGTACGAGGCCGCCCGGACCCGCGCCGCGCAGTTCCTCCACGCCCGCTCGGCCGAGGAGATCATCTTCACCCGCGGCACCACCGAGGGCATCAACCTCCTCGCCTACGTCCTCACGGGCCGGCTCCGCCCGGGCGACGCCATCCTCGTGACGGAGATGGAGCACCACAGCAACCTCGTGCCGTGGCAGCTGCTCGCCCGGCGCACCGGGGCCCGCCTGCTGTTCGTGCCGGTCACCGGCGACGAGGGTCTGCTCGACCTCACCGACCTGGATCGCCTGCTGGCGGACGGCGTGAAGCTGTTCGCGTTCACGCACGTCTCGAACTCGCTTGGCACCATCAACCCGGCGGCCGAGCTGTGCGCCCGCGCCCGCCGGCACGGCGTCCTCACGCTGGTGGACGCCGCGCAGAGCGCCGGGCACCTGCCGCTCGACGTCCAGGCGCTGGGCTGCGATTTCCTGGCCATCTCCGGCCACAAGATGGCGGGCCCGACGGGCATCGGCGTCCTCTACGGCCGGCACGAGCTCCTGGAGGCGCTCGAACCCTTCCATGGCGGCGGCGAGATGATCGCCTCGGTCGAGTTCGACCACAGCACCTGGAACAAGGTGCCGCACAAGTTCGAGGCGGGCACGCCCGACATCGCCGGCGCCATCGGCCTGCATGCGGCGATGGACTACCTCGACGCCGTGGGGCGCGGGCGGATCGCCGCGCACGACGGTGCGCTCGCCGGCGAGGCCTACGCGCAGCTGCGGGAGATCCCCGGGATCCGTCTGCTCGGCCCGCCCGGCGAACGCGGCGGGCTGGTGAGTTTCGCCCTGCCCGGCATCCACGCCCACGACGTGGTGACGTTCGCGGACCAGGAGGGCATCGCCCTGCGGGGCGGCCACCACTGCACGCAGCCGCTGCTGCGCAAACTGGGCGTGCCGGCCACGACCCGCGCCAGCTTCTACCTCTACAACACGCCCGGGGAGGTCGGGCGCCTGGCGACGGTGATCCGTGCGGCGGCCAAATTCTTCGGCGGCTGAGGCGGGTGGGACCGGCCGGGCGGGGGCCCGCGCGGCCGGAAGTGGAAATTCTTATGCGCCGCCTGCAATATATGCGCAAAACTTGCCAAGGCGTGCGCTGCTGGATCGCACGCAACGTGTCACACTGGCAATGTGAAAAAAGCGTACCTGGAGGCACTTGCCGCCCATCGCGGGGAGATCAAGCGCAAGTGGGAGGTCCTCCTGCGCGCGGCCCCGGCGACGACGCCTCTGGGCAATCCGGATACGCTGGTCTACCTGATGGATGAGTCGCTCCACCAGCTCTTCTCGCTCTTTCACAGCAAGTCCGCGCACCAGTGGCTCTCACGGCATCCGCCCGCGAGCCCCCTGATCGGAACCGGCTGCACCTGCCGCCTCAATCCGCTCATCAACTACTTCATCGCGGGCCAGGCGGCGGTGGCGTTTGTGGCCCAGGGCATTCCCCGCGCCCGGCACCATCTGGACGACGTGGCCGCGACGGGGTGCGTGGATGAGCTGCTGCTCACGTTCCGCTTCCTCGCCCACCGTGAGATCCACGCCTTCTGCGAGGTCTGCCAGTATTCGCCGGCCAACGCCCACGCCGCCGGGAACGGCTCGGGCGGCAAGCCGGTCTGCCCGCTGCCGTGGCACGCGCCCAGCCGGGCCTGAGGAACCGCGGCCGGCAGCCCCGCCCGCCCCGCCCGTTCAGACCGCCGCCGGGCTGGTCGCCGGGTGCAGCTTCTCGCGGTAATCGCTGGGCGACATCCCCTCGATCTTCTTGAAGACCCGGTTGAATTGCGACAGCGACTGGAACCCGGCCTCGAATGCGGCTTCGCTGACGCGCGTGTGCGGGTTGAGCAGCAGGCTTTTCACCTTCTCCACGCGCACCCGGGCCAGGTAGTCGGTGAACGTCAGGCCGGTCGCCTGCTTGAACATCTTGCAGAAATAGAAGGCGCTCGTGTTGACTGCCCGGGCGACCTCCTTGAGGGAGAGCTCCTCGCTCTGGTGGTCCGCGATGTAGCTGCGCGCCCGGGCGATCATCGGCGCCTCGGCCTTCTCCTCCCGCACCATGAGCTGGTTGCTCAACGCGGCGAGGTGCTGGGCGAAAATCGCGAGCAGCCGGATGATCGACTCGTACTGCCGCTTCGAGACGACCCGGGTCTGGAAATACGCCTCCTCGAACCGCTTGAGGTCGATCTCCCGCCCCCACTCCAGGAGCTGCCGGGTCAGCCGCTTGAATTCCTTCTTCGTGGGCTGGTGGAGCAGCACCTGGCCGGTCTGGAGGAACGCGATCAGATTCTCCCCCACCCGCACCGGAATGGCCGTGTCGCAGAATCCCGCGAAGCAGCGCAGCGTCTGCGCCTCGACCTGGGCCGACTCGGCGATCTTCTCCTGCATCTGCAGGCACGCGGCGCAGGATTTGTTCGTGCGCGCCAGCAGGGCGCAGAACGGATTTTCGTTCCGCTGGCCCGCCAGCGGGAGCTGGAACGTCTCCACCGGCCGCAGCCCCAGCGGCAGGCCGGTCGCCTCGGAGAACGCCTTTTCGTAATCCCGCCAGATCTGCGACGCCTTGAGGTGCTCAACAATGCCCTTGCTGCGTGATTGCAGAGATGGAACGTCGTTCGACATGGACCGTGCGCAGGCGGTAAGATCCACTCAAATCCGCCATCGGCGCAAACGAAAACACGCCCGGTGCCGGGCACGCCTTCGGACCAGCCTCCCCCGCCCTCGGGCCGGAACCCGGCCCCTTCCGTCCCCGATCGGCGGGCGCGCCGCCCTAAAATGCAAGCTCCCCGCGGTTTCCCGCGGGGAGCTGCGCACTTAGTCCTCAATCACGTGAAGCACGATAGGGGGTCCCTTGTCGTGTTCACCAACCGCCCGGTTTGACCCGGACGGAAAGTCTTCTCACTGCGCGCCCCGCGCTCGCCGTGCCGCCCCGGACTCGGAGGACAACACCTTGATTACGGGACGCGCGCATCATAGCGCGAAACGCCCGGGACGGGCTCCTCACTGCTTGCGAAATGTTGCTCGTTTATTGCTTTCGAAGAGAAATCCGGGCGGGGCCCCGCGGCGGCCCGCCCCGGCGGGCTCCCTTTACGCGCCCGCTTTTTCGCAAGATTTGCGCAGCCGCCGGCCGGGCCGGCTGGTATCATGGGCCCATGAGCACGATCCTCGTACCCATCGATTTTTCCGAGGAGACCCCCGAGGTCATCGAGTGCGCCGCGATGGTCGCCCGCCGCAACCGCAGCCAGCTCGTTCTCATGCACATCTCCGCCGCCCGGCCGAAGCCGGCCGCGATCGCGGCCCGCCCGGAGGAGGTGGATGCCGTCGACAAGCTGGAGCGGCTGGAGCGATATCTCCGCGACGAGGGCTACGACGTGTCGTCGGCCATCCGGTCCGGCGAGCCGGCGCAGGAGATCGTCGAGTATGGCGGTGAGATCGCCGCCGACTGCATCATCATGGGCCGCCACGACCACGAAGTCGGCACCCGCCACATCAAGAGCCCGGTCACCAGCTACGTGGAGAAGAAGGCGCGCTGCACGGTGGTCGCGGTGCCGTAGGCGGTCCCCGCAGCCGCGACGCCACGCGTCGGACGCGCCGGCCCGGTCGCGGGCGTCAGATTGCCGCGGCCCGCGCGGCGCCCG
>JBAIXJ010000197.1:0-9979 GCA_037916645.1 Opitutales bacterium
GGCCCAGCCCGAGGTGACGGTCGTGTTCAAGGGCTCGTTCGACAAGGCCAACCGCACGTCGGGCACCGGCCCGCGCGGCCCGGGCCTCGAGGCGGGCCTCGGCCTGCTCGCCCTGGTGCGGAAGGACTACGGCTTCCCGGTTCTCACCGACGTGCACGAGCCGGCGCAGGTGGCGCCGGTCGCCAGCGTGTGCGACGTCCTGCAAATCCCCGCCTTTTTGTGCCGCCAGACGGATCTGCTGCTTGCGGCCGCGGCGAGCGGCCGGGTGGTCAACGTCAAGAAGGGCCAGTTCCTCTCGCCGCAGGAGATGCCGTTCGTCACCGCCAAGCTGAAGCAGGGCGGGGCGCGCGAGATCTGGCAGACCGAGCGCGGGACGACGTTCGGCTATCAGAATCTCGTGGTCGACATGCGCGGCTTCCGGCAGATGAAGGCCGACCGCCGGCCGGTCATCTTCGACGCCACGCACAGCGTGCAGCGGCCGGGCGCGGCCGGCGGCAAGAGCGGCGGGGAGCGGGAGTATGTCGCGCCGCTGGCCCAGGCGGCAATCGCGGCCGGCGCCGACGGCCTCTTCCTCGAGACCCACCCCGATCCGGCGAAGGCCATCTCGGACGCCGACAGCCAGCTGCCGCTCGGTGATCTCTTGCCGTTGATCGCGCGCTGCGTCGCGATCTGGCGGACAGTGGGCTGACGGGCGGGCGGTCCGCTATTTGAGCACGACGATGTCGCCGCGGGCGGGCATCTCGCCGCTGGCGAGTTTGCAGTAGGAGAACTTGTCCTGCGTCTTCGTCACCTCGATCGTGCCCACCACCGCGCCCTCGCTGGAGCCCAGAATCTGACCCGTGGTCGGATCCGTGAGGACCTCGCCCTTCTTCTTCACCGTGAACGTCTGGCCGGTGGTGATGCCGTATTCGCCGCCGAGGTTGATGATCACCTGGTCGCCGGCGACGGTGACCACGCTGCCTTCCACGGGCAGGGCCGACATCTTCTCGGCGATGAACACCACCGCCCGGTTGATGCAGTCCTGCGTGGCCTCGCCGAGCGGCGTCTTGGCAAACGCGCCGATGGTGCCGCCCAGGTCCGACCCGGAGTAGCCGAGCTTCAGGGCGGTCTGGCCCGCCGTGCCGCGGATGCGCTCGCTGGCCACGATCTCACTGGTGGTGGAATCGATGAGTTTGACGACCACCACCACATCGGCCTTGGCCGTGGAGCCGCCGATGTGGAAGCCCTTGATGTCCAGCCCGCCGCCGTCGCCGGAGGTCGAGGTCGAGACCTCGGTGATGGTTCCGGTGGCCAGATAGCGGGCGCTGCGCAGCTTGCCGCCCTGGGCGACGCCCTCGGCCTTGGCGGCGTGGCCGCTGGCCTGCAGGTCCTGCTCCTGCGCGACGGCGGTGAGATTGGCGCGCTCCACCATGACGAAGCGGTTGGTGGCCACGAGCGCGGATTCCAGCATCGCGCGGAAGTTGTCCTTGAGGGACTCGTCGAACACCAGGCCCTCTTCCGCGGAAAAATCAATCACCCCGATGGCCTGTTTAACCCCCTTGAACTCCGGCATCTGGGCGGCGGCGGTTTCGTCCTTCGTTTTGGTGGCGGTGCCGGGCTTCAGGAGCTGATCGAGAACGGCGTACGCCGGGGGCAGCGACAGGCTGGAGACGACAAAGAAGGCCGCAAGGCCTGCGGTGAGACTTTTCATGGGGTGGGGCGTCAGGGTAGGTGAAGCGGTGGACTAATGGCGGGCATACACGTTGAGGGAAATTCGGCAAGCGGATAGGCATCAACGTCTGACGCACGGCGAACACGGGCTGGCGCGGCGTCGACCACCCGCGCGCTTGGCCGCGCCGGCGCGATATCCGACACCCGGCGTTGACCGGCCCGGAATGCCCGCCTATCAGTTTCCCGCTAACCCCTTCCTCCGAATGGAATCTTTCCTCATCGACGTCCCTGTTCCCTCCATGGGTGCCACGGTCAACGAGATGACCGTCATCGATCTGCTCGTTGCGCCCGGCGCCCGGATCGCGAAGGGCCAGAAGGTCGCCGAGCTGGAGAGTGACAAATCGGTGTTCGATTTTGAGGCGCCGTGCGACGGCACGGTGGTGGCGGTGAAGGGACGGGCCGGCGACATCCTGCCCTCGGGCGCGCCGTTTCTGAGCATCGAAACCAGCGATGCGAGCCTGAAGCACCTCGAGGTCAAGGATGCCGCGAGGGCCGCGGAGGCGCGAGCAGTGGCCCATGCGCCCGCGACCGCCGTCTCAGCCGGTTCGCCCGCGGAGGCCGCGGCGAAGGCGAGCCACCACCCCTCTTCCTCCGGCTCCCAGTGGACGCCGCGTGCCCTGAAACTGGCCCAGGAGGCCGGCTTGGATCCGGCCGCTCTGACGGGCATCGCCGCCACCGGTCCCGGGGGACGCATTTCGGGGGACGACGTGGCGCAATTCCTGGCCGCCCGGGGCGCGACGAAATCCCATGGACCCGGTCCGGCGGCCGCGGGAGCCGCGGGCGGCTTCCAGGCGCTGGCCGGGGAGACGGTCTGCGTCGCGGGCATCGGCTTTGCGGTGCCGAAGAGCGTCCGGCCCAACCGCGACATTCTTGTGGCGTTCCCGCACATGACGGAGGCCGAGGTGGTCAAGCTGACCGGTATCCAGGAGCGCCGCTATGCCGCCGAGGACGAGACCGCCACCGACCTGGCGGCGACGGCGGTGCAGCATGCGCTGGCGCAGGCGCACCTCCACGTGAACGAGATCGACGGCATCATCATGGCGACCCTGCTGCCCGACCAGCCGGTGCCGAGCGCCGCCAGCGCCCTGGCCAAGCAGCTGGGCATCACCCGGGCGCTCGCCTTCGACCTGAATGCCGCGTGCGCCGGCTGGCTCTACGCGCTGGAGGTCGGGCGGACGCTCATCCGCTCCGGCACGGCGAAGAAGCTCCTCGTCGTCACGGCCGAGCTGCTGTCCCGCATCACCAACCCGAAGGACCAGAACACGGCCTTCCTGTTCGGTGACGGCGCCGGGGCCGCCGTCCTCACGGCCGCGAGCGGCGGCCACCGGCTGAACCATCTGGAATTGAGCGGGGACGCCACCCATTACGAGGCGATCCAGCGGACGGGCGGCGGGGCGCTCCGCCCGGTGCCGATGCCGAACGGCGACGACATGCATCATTTCTACCTGCAGATGAATGGCTCGGTGGTGTTCAAGCACGCCGTGATCGCGTTTGGCGACATCATCGAGCACACCTTGCAGCGCCACCACCTCAAGCCCGACGAGATCCAGTGGATCGTTCCCCACCAGGCGAACGAGCGCATCCTCAAGGCGGTGAGCAAGCGGGTCGGCATTCCCTTCGAGAAGTTCGTCGTCACGATCGGGAAGTACGGCAACACGTCGGCGGCCTCGATCTCGATGGCGCTCGGCTGGGCGGCCGAGGAGGGCATCTTCCATTCGGGCGACAAGATCATCTTCTGTGCCGTGGGCGCCGGCTTCACCTACGCCAGCGGGCTGCTGACGTGGTGAGGGCGGCAGGCGGGGCCCGTCTCCCCGTTTGGGTCGGCCTTGGAGCGGCGACGCCCTCGTCGCCGGACCGGCCCGCACGCGACAGGGGCGTCGCGTCCCCACGAGAGCGACCCCTGCTGGAAAATCCTTGCCGCACCCGCGGCATCCTCTGAGATCGGAACGCGCCCGAGGTGCCGGGCGCCCGCCGCCGCCGCAATCCCGCCCCGCCATGAAATGGTTGTTCCGCCGCCATACCATCGCCGAACTGCAGACCGAAGCGCGCAATGACCGCGGCCTGCGCCGGGCGCTGGGTCCGCTGAACCTCACCCTGCTGGGCGTCGGAGCGATCGTAGGCACGGGCATCTTCGTGCTGACCGGCACGGTCGCCGCCCAGAACGCCGGTCCCGCGGTGGTCCTGTCGTTTCTCCTTGCCGGCGTCGCCTCGGTGTTCGCCGCGCTCTGCTACAGCGAGTTCGCCGCGCTCGTGCCCGTGGCGGGCAGCGCCTACACCTACGCCTACGCCACGCTGGGCGAGATCTTCGCCTGGATCATCGGCTGGGACCTCATCCTTGAGTACGCGGTCGGCGCGATCACCGTGGCGATCGGCTGGTCCGGCTACGTCGTCTCGTTTCTGAACAGCGTCGGGATCCATTTGCCGCCCGAGCTTTCGGCGGCCCGCGGGATCGAGCTCGTGCAGGTGCCGCCGGCGCTGGCGGCCGCGCTCCATTCGCCGGCGGGCTGGCAGATATTCAGCGCCGACTTGGGCCGGATCATTGCGGCGGCCGGCACCGACCCGGCCACACTGGCGCACACCACGGCCGTGTTCAACCTGCCGGCGGTGGTCATCGTGTTCATCGTCACCGCGCTGCTGGTCGTCGGCATCAAGGAGTCGGCGACGTTCAACAACGTCATCGTCTTCATCAAGCTGGCGGTGGTCCTGCTGTTCATCGTCGGCGCGGCGCATGCGATCAACCCGGCCAACTGGCATCCGTTCGTGCCGAAGAACGCCGGCGCCTTCGGACATTACGGGTGGAGCGGAGTGATGATGGGCGCGGGGGTCGTGTTCTTTGCCTACATCGGTTTCGACGCGGTCAGCACCGCGGCGCAGGAGGCGAAGAACCCGCAGAGGGACATGCCGATCGGCATCATCGCGTCGCTGCTCGTCTGCACCGTGCTCTATCTGCTGGTTTCCGGGATCGCCACGGGCGTGATGCCCTTTGCCGAACTCGACGTGCCGGATCCGATCGCGCAGGCGGCCGACCGGGCGGCCATGGGCTGGACGGTGGGCGGGGTCAGCCTCATGCCGCTGCTGATCAAGCTGGGTGCGATCGCCGGGCTGTCGTCCGTCGTGCTGGTGATGCTGCTCGGCCAGTCGCGGGTGTTCTACAGCATGTCCCGCGACGGCCTGCTGCCGCCGTTTGTCAACCGGGTGCACCCGCGGTTCAAGACGCCGTGGATCACCTCCATCATCACCGGCGTCGGCGTGTCGATCTTTGCCGCGCTGCTGCCCGTGCGCGAGGCGGGCAGCCTCTGCTCGATCGGCACGCTGCTGGCGTTCGTGATCGTCTGCACCAGCGTGCTGGTGCTGCGGATCCGCGAGCCGGAGCACGAGCGGGCGTTCAAGGCGCCGCTGGTGTGGTTCGTCGGCCCGGCGGGGGCGCTGTCCTCGCTGATCCTGATGGCGTCGCTGCCGTGGCCGACCTGGCGCCGGCTCATCGTCTGGTTTCTGATCGGCGTCGTCGTCTACGGCTTCTACGGCCACCGGCATTCCCGGCTGCACCAGGGGCTCACGACCAAGGCGGAGCCGCGGGATGAGACGCTGCCGTCGTGACCGGGACCGGAATGCGGATTCGGTTTACCACAAAGACACCAAGACACGGAGCGGATTGAGCTTTCTTGGTGTCTTCGTGCCCTTGTGGTGAATCAGCGCGACTTCCTGCGACGCCGGGAGTTCTCCTTCAGCCACGCGGCGTAGCCGGCCTCGTCGAGCGCGCCAGCCGCGAGGGCCAGGGTCTGCACGACGGCGTCGGCCTCCTCGGCGGTGAACCCGGACCCGTTGAGTTCGAGGAACAGCACGGCGGTGGCAAAACCAATGCGCTTGTTTCCGTCGAGGAATGGATGGTTGCGCACCAGCCCAAAGGCATAGGCGGCCGCCAAGTCGGCAATTCCCGGTTTGCCGTAGGCAAAGAGCTGTTGCGGGCGGGCCAGGGCGGAGCCGAACAGACCGGCGTCGCGCAAGCCGCTCAAGCCACCGAACTCGGCGAGCAATCGCTCATGCAACGCCAAGACAGCTTCCCGCAAAACCCAGCGTGGTTCGTTCACTTGGCGAGCTCACGAAGCGTGTTCCGGTAACGACGGATCACTCGCTCGGCGACGTCCATCTGATGGGAGAATTCCGGATCCCCCGACGTCACCCGGTAGCTGCCGTCGGGCGCCTCGGTGAGATAGAGCGACTGCCCCTCCTCGACCTTGAGGTGGGCAAGCGCCTCCTTGGGCAGAAGGACGCCGAGGGAGTTGCCGACTTTGCGGAGCTTGAGCTCGATGGCCATGCCGGCAGTGTGGCCACCGATGTTATAACGTCAAGCCCGGGGCGGGCGGGCTCGCCCGCCTCAATGCCCCTTGCCTTGTCCGTGGCCCCGGCCTTCGGCGCGGTCGGTGTCCGCGCCACGGCCCTGGCCGCGGTCCGTCCCGGCGTCCGTCCGAAGGTCCTTGTCCTTCCCCTTTTGTTTGACGTCCTGGACGAACGAATCGTCGCCGCGCTTCAGCGCCTTGAACTCCGACGACCCGGGCTTGATCCCGAGGCGCTTGGCGATGACACCCCAGCCCTTTCCTTTGCCCTCCTGGAACTCCCTCATGACCTGGTCGACCGGGCGACCGGACAATTCCGCGCAGCGGAGCACCATAAAGGCATCCGCCGGCGTGCCGCTGTCACCGATGATCGCGGTGATCTGGGCGTCGCCGAGGTGGAAGCGGGCAGCCAGCTGGGCGTGGAAACCCGAGGGATCCGCCCGCGCGGTGATGTTGAAGTTGTCCATCCAGCCGAAGTCAGCCGCCGCGAGCGTGGCGGCGCTGACCAGCAGCAACACTGAGATCAGCAGAACCGTGTTTTTCGTCTTCATGCAGTCCTCCTTTTCCGTGCGGTCTTGGACCCCATGATAGCGGAATCGTTCGCGACTGGCAACGCTATCGCATATGGCTTCGCGCGGGGGCGGCACGGTTTATCGGCAAATTACCAGGTTCCGGCGGCCACCGCGCCAGCCCCGCCGGCTCCCCGCTCAGCCCTGCGGGCCGGCGGAAGGCACCGTGATCACCGCGCCCGCGCCGGCATCGACGTAATTGTCGGCATAGACTTCGCGGAAAATCGCTTCGGCCGCCCCGCCAGTGCAGTGCGTCGCGCTCACGCGGCTGACGCCCATCGCCTTCATCGTGCCCGCGATGCTCCGCGCCTCGTCGCGCGAACCGCCCAGGAGATGGAATCCGCCGATCACGAGCGCGATCGGCCGCCCGGTCCGCTGCCTGACCTGTTCCAGCATCGCAAGGATTCCTGGATGGGAGCAGCCCACGACCACGACTAGGCCCTCGGCCGTGTCGACGGTCAGGCATTCTTCCCATCCCTTGTCCGTGAAGGCCCTTTTGCCCAGCGAGATCGGACCGCCAAACTGCATCGGCTCGCTTACCGCGATGCCCGGGAGCAGCTCGGTCCGGTCCGCGACCGGCGCGCGCACGAGGCCGGCGGCGTCAAAGGCGGCCACAATCTTGGTGTAGCCGTCAAAGCTGCGCGGCGTGAAGACGCGAAGACCCGGGGGCAGGCCGAGCCCCGGAGCCCCCAGGGTGTGATCGCCGTGATAGTGGGAGATGACGATCGCTTCGATTCTCGACGGATCGAGCTTCAAGGCCGCCAGGTTTTCCTTGAGCACCGCAGGATTCGCGCCGGTGTCGAAGAGCACGGTATGGCCCTGGGCTTCGACGAGGCAGGCGAACCCCCACACGGCTTTCACCCCGGGCACGCCCGCAACTGAATTGTCGACCAGGACGGTCAGCCGCGTCACCGGGGCGGCGGTCTCGGCGTGCGCAGCCAGCGCAGAAAGGAGGGGGATGATGGCGAACGCGTGGCACAGCCGGTGTTTTGTTCTCATGAGGTGTGGTGTTTGGATTGCAGTGGACCAGCTTCGGTCCTGGGAAGCGCGGAGCGCGCGCGGATGGACGGTCCGCCATCGGGGAGGCCGTGGCACTCAGCCCTTTCCCGCATCGGCTTTGATCTGGTCATTGGTCATCTTTTCGATGCCGATCTCGGTGAAATGGCCGTGGCCCGGATAGACCGTCGTCTCGTCCGGAAGCATGGCATACAGTCGCCGCACGGACGACTCCATCGCCGGGCGCCCCCCGGACTCCGGCAGATCGGTGCGACCGACCCGACGATAGAAGAGGACGTCTCCGGAGAACAGCGCATCGCCGACAAGAAAGCAGATGCTGCCCCGCGAATGGCCGGGGGAGAGGAAAGCCTGGATGGCCAGGTTGCCCAGCCGAAAGACCTGGCCATCGGCGATGAATGCGTCCGGCGCTCCCAGCCGGGCGAAATCGAAACTCATTGTCTCGGCCATTGCGGCGTCCTTGGCCATGGCGGTCTTGATCCGCGTCACTTCCTCCGCGGACATGGCTGCCTCCCATCGGGCGTAAAGCGCCATGGCCTCGACCTCCGTCTTGGAGATGCACCATTTCGCCTCCGGGTAGCGGGCGCGCAGCGCCGGAAGTCCCTGCACATGGTCCACGTGGCCGTGGGTCGTGAACAGGTATTTGAGCCGGAGGCTGCGGGCGTCGATCGCCGACGTGAGCGAGTCGACGGCGCCGCCGGCGTCGAACAGGGCCGCCTCCCGGCTGGCGCGGTCGTAGAGCAGGTACGCATTGGTCTTCATCGGTCCGGTGACCTCGTGAAGAATGACGAAGTCCCCACGGTGCGGTCGCTCGATCGTGACCGGAGGCCCGGCCGGCGGGGAGGCAACGGGCGCCGAGGCGGCAGGCTGGGCGCAAAGCCAGGCGCCGAAACTGACGGGGAGAAGGAACGCAACCAATGCGGAGGTTTTCATGGGCTGAAGCGGTGCGGTGGAGTCGGAAAGATTTCGTGGGGCCTCCGGCGGGCGCTATCGGCGATGGCGGGTTCACCTCCCCCCGGACAGGGCCTTCACCAGGCGGTAGCTGAATTCCGTGCCTTCATCGAATGATCTTGCGAGCAGGCGTTCATCCTTGCCGTGGGCGCGCACGTCGAACAGGTCGGCCCCGAAGCCGTCGACCCCGTAGGTCGGAATGCCGGCGTTGCGCAGGAACCGTCCGTCGGTGGCGCCGGTCACCATCGTGGGAATGACCGGCACGCCGGGCCAGAACTCCTGCGTCACCGCTTCCACCGCGTGCAGGACCTGCGGATTCAGCGGCGAGGCCGGACTCCCGGTGCCCAGGCCGAGTGGCGTGACGGTGATCTGATCGTCGGCCAGCACGCGAACCAGCGTATCCCGGACCTCTGCAGGTGTCTCGCCCGGCAGGATGCGGCAGTTGACCACGGCGCGCGCGGTCTGCGGCAGCGCGTTGTCAGCATGACCCGCCTCGAGGCGCGTGGCCACGCCGGTGGTGCGGAGTTGGGCGTTGTAGCGCGGGATGGCGGAAAGCCTCGCGACGGCGGCGGGATCCGGCGGCTCGCGGGCCACCGCCTTCATGTCGAGTGCCATCTGGCCCTCCTCGAACGCCGCCGCACGCTCGAAGAACGTCCGCGTCGTCTCGTTCAGATGGACCGGGAAATCGAACGCCGCGAGGCGCAGGAGACCTGCGGCCAGGCGGTAGATCGCATTGTCCTTTTCCGGCAGCGAACTGTGGCCGCCGGGACTGCGCACCTCGAGCCGGAAGCTCTGGTACACCTTCTCGCTGGTCTGGAGGTCCATCGTCCAGGGCCGGCCGTTCTTCAGGCCCAGGCCGCCGCCCTCGTTCAGCGCGCACCCGGCGTCCAGCAGGTCGCGGTGGTGCGCCAGCAACCACGGCACGCCGTAGGGACCGCCGGGGCTTCCGGCCTCCTCGTCGGTCGAGAGAACGAGGATGATGTCGCGGTCGGGACGGTAACCCTCCTGGCGCAGGCGGATGAGGGCGACGGTGAACGCCGCGACCATGTGTTTGTCGTCCGTGGTGCCGCGGCCGTAGAACCAGCCGTCCTTTTCCGTGAGCGTGAACGGGTCGAGCGACCAGTCCTCGCGGCGCGCATCGACGACGTCGAGGTGCGCGAGGAGAAGCAGCGGCCGGCGGGCGCCGGTGCCGTGCAGCCGGGCGACGAGGTTGCCCTTGCGCGGCGCGGGCTTGAACACCTGCACGTCGGCGGCGGGGAATCCGGCCGCCCGCAGGCGCGCGGCCATCGCATCCGCGGCGCGGGCGGTGTCACCCGTCGCGGTGACCGTGTTGGTCTCGATCAACTCGCGGTAGATCTCCCGGGCGAGTTCGCGCTGCGCCGGCGGCGGTTGCGGCGCGGC
>JBAIXJ010000198.1:0-1630 GCA_037916645.1 Opitutales bacterium
TTCGATGGCCGTCGACATCGTCTGCGTCGGCTTCGGGCCGGCGATGGGCGGTTTTCTCACGACGCTGTCGCGGCAGTTGGTGAAGGAAGACGGGAGCCCGGTCGTGGAGAGCCAGGTCGCGCCCGGATTGCCGCCGCAGGTGATCTGCTACGAGCGCGCGGATGACCTCGGGTTCGGCGTCTCCGGCGTGGTCACCCCCGCCCGCAGCATCAAGGCCAGCTTCCCGCAGCTCGAGCCGGCGCAAATCCCCATGGCCGCGCCGGTGAAAGACGAGCAGGTGTTCTACCTGCTCGACCCGATCGGCGCCAGCCGCCGCTCGGTCGCGCTGCGCGTCGCCGACCGCCTATTGCGCGCCTCCCGCTGGGTGCTGCCGGTCGACCACCATGCCTTCCGCCTGCCCTGGCTGCCACAGTTTCTCCGCAAGCACGATGGCTGGGTCCTGTCGATGGGCCAGTTCATGCAGTGGGTCGGCGGGCAGGTCATGGGCGCCGGCACGGTGCAGGTCTGGCCGTCGATGCCGGTCGCCGCGCCGGTGATCGAGGGCGGCCGCGTGGCGGGCGTGCGGCTGGTCGACCAAGGCGTCGACCAACAGGGGCAACCCGCCGCCGGATTCGCGCCCGGCATGGAGATCCGGGCGGCGCTGACCGTGATCGGCGACGGGCCGGTCGGTGCCGTCGGGCGCCAGCTCGACGAGCAGTTCGGCCTGCCCGAAGGGCATCACCAGCATGACTGGGCCATCGGGATGAAGGCCGTGGTCGACTTGCCGCCCGGCGTCGATCTGGAGACCGGCACGGTGATCCACACGCTCGGCTACCCCGAGCCGGAGATCTTCGGTTTTCTGTACGTCCATCCCGGCCGCATCGCGTCGCTCGGGATTTTTGTGCCGTCGTGGTTCGACCACCCGGCGCGCACCGCCTACCGCTACCTTCAACATTGGATGATGCATCCGTGCCTGTGGCGGTATCTGGAAGGCGGCACGCTGCGCTCCTGGGGCGCCAAGACCCTGCAGGAATCCGGGCGGCGCGGCGAACCGCACCTCGTCGGCAACGGCTTTGCGCGCATCGGCGAAGGTTCGGGCAGCACCAACGTCCTCACCGGCTCCGGGGTCGACGAGGCCTGGGCCACCGGCACGCAGCTGGCCGAGGGCGTGGTCGAGCTGTTGCGTGCCGGCCGGCCGTTCACCCGCGAAAACCTCGAGCAGGCGTACGTGCGCCGCCGGCGCGGGAGCTGGGTGGAGCGCGAGGGCGGCGTCGCCGAACGGGCGCGCGACGGATTCCAGCGCGGTTTCGTGCGGGGGCTCCTCGGCATGGGATTGACCGGCCTGACCGGCGGGCGGCTCAATGTCCGCGGGCGGGCGCTGCCGCCCCACCGGCGGATCCCCACGGTGGAGGCATACTACCGCGGACGAATTTCCCCGGACGAGATCGCGCGGATCCGGACCGACTGTCAGGCGAAGAGCCTGCCCCTCCACGACGCATTGATGGACCGGACGGGCTGGCCGGCCATCCCGCTCGACGGCAAGCTGCTCATCTCCCACCAGGACGCCTTGCTGATGGGCGGCAAAGTGCAGGCGGCCGCCGGCTACGCCGATCACGTCGTGTTTCTCCACCCGGCGCTCTGCCAGCAATGC
>JBAIXJ010000199.1:0-8927 GCA_037916645.1 Opitutales bacterium
GGCTTGGGGCCGTCGTAGCGGTAGGTGGTTTCGCTGACCGTCGATTCGCCGGGCGGGAAGGGCTCGCGGGTGTCGCCCGGCAGCGGCGGGGTGCTGCCGCCCGCGCCGGGGCGGCTCTCGCCGTTGCGGGCGCGCTGGTAGAAGGACTGGATCAGCGTCGTGCCGTGATGCTGCTGGATCACGTCGATCACGGTCCGGGGCAGGTGGTGCTTGAGCGCGAGGTCCACGCCCTCCTTGACGTGGCTCTTGATGATCAGGGCGGAGAACGAGGGGCTGCGGTCGTTGTGCGGGTTGGCGCCCTCGCGCTGGTTTTCCGAGAAATACTCGGGCTTGGTGGTCTTGCCGATGTCGTGGAACAGGGCGCACACCCGGCACAGCAGCGGGTTGGCCCCGATGGCGTTGGCCGCGTTCTCGGCGAGGTTCGCGACGACGAGGCTGTGGTGGTACGTGCCCGGCGCCTCCATCTGCATCAGGTGCAGCAGCGGGTGGTTGAAGTCCGTCAGTTCGAGCAGCGTGATGTCCGTGGTGCGCTTGAACAGGCCCTCGAGCACGGGCAGGAGGCCGGCGACGGCGACGCCGGTGAGCAGGCCGGTGACGAGGCCGGCGAGCATCTGCTGGGCAATCGTGACCAGGGGCAGCTCGTCGGCGATGCCGATCAGCAGGGCAAAGCAGGCCACGGTGAGGCCCCCGAGCCCGCCCGCGCGCACGACGCGGCTGCGCCGCCGGATCTGCCGGCAGGCAAAGACGCCCACCATGGCGGCGAGGAAGGTGATGACGAGGAGATCGAGGCGGTTGCCGTAGATGACGCTGGTGAAGATCGAGATGAACAGCGCCATGAACATCGCCGAGCCGGCGTCGATGAGGATGGCCACGATCAGCGGGGCGAGGGCCGTCGGCGCGACGTAGGGCAGCAGCGAGGCGGCGTCGGTGTTCTCCATGAAGTACGGCAGCCGGCCGAGCCAGTAGGTGCCGCGCACGAGCGCGAGGTTCAGAATCACGACGAGGGCCAGCAGGGCGAGCCGGACGTTGCTGCGCATCGTCTCGGGGTCCTCGAGCCGGATGTACAGCGCCGACGCCATCACCATGGCGAGCACGAGGAGGATGCGGCCGAAGAGCTGCAGGTCCTCGCCGGCCTTCACCTCGCCGTTGTGCAGCAGGTAGTCGCGATGCGCGACGAGCATCTCGTATTCCTCCGGAGTGACGCGCGTGCCCGGCTCGATGATCGTCTGGCCCCGCTCGACCGAGACCATGACCGGCTTCAGGTCCGCGAGCGCCTGCTGCTGGAGGCGCTCCGTGGCCTCGCTGTCGTAGATGAGATTCGGCGTCACCCCGTTGCGGAAGAGGCGGAACAACGCCAGGGTCGCCTCGCGGCTGACGCCCTCGGCGGCGAGATTGATGCGCAGGAAGGTGAGGGCCTCCTCCATCGACTCGGCGCGCATCTGGGCGATCTCGCCCGTGGGCCGGCGGATCCGGAACAGGGACACGCTGTCGGGCGAGCCCGAGGCGAAGGTGCCGGCCCCGTAGACGCCCTCGCGGTAGATCTCGCGCAGGGCCGCGAGGCCGTTTTCCACGATGGCGTAGCGGGCCTTGGCGTCGCCGAGCGACAGGAGCATGGCGACATCATCCGGGGACGCCTGGTAGGGCCCCTTGGCGTTGAAGGCCTCGACGATCCGGTTCAGCTCCGCCGCCCGCCGGGCGGAGGGCGAGAACGCCCCCTGCAGGCCGGAGGCGGCCGCGTTGCCGGCGGGGAAGTCCTGGTCCAGTTTTTCCAAGGCGGCCAGCAGGTCGTGGAGGTTGGTCTCAAACTGCTGGAGCGGGCCGAACTCGAGGCGGTAGGCCGGCGGCACGCGGTTGAGGAACTGCTGGCGGTTGAGCTCGGTCTTGATCCGGCTCTGGTAGGAGAACGAGGCGCTGGCGACGATGCGCACGGTGGCCAGCTGGTTCGGCAGCACGGGCAGCGTGGCCGACGACACGCCGACGAAACTGATCAGCACGATGGCGGCGACAGTCACCACGAAGACCAGGAACGCGGCGGTCCGGCTCTGCTCCAGATAGCCGGCCGTGGCGGAGGCGCCCGCGGTCTTGCGCCGGCGCCGGGGAGCGGCGGCGGGTCCGCCGCGGAGCAGTCGGAAGCGGCTGAGGAAGGGCATGGCGCGGGTCAGGCGGTTTCCTCCTCCTCGTGGGAGGCGGTGATCGGATGGCGGAAGCGCTCGTAGGCCTCGACGATCCGCTGGACGAGCGGCGGCCGCACGACGTCGGCGCCGGAGAAATAGTGGAAGTCGATGCCGGCGATGCCGTGGAGGATGTGCTTCACCTGCACGAGGCCGGACTGCTTGGGCCGCGGCAGGTCGATCTGGGTGATATCGCCGGTGATCACCATGTGCGAGTCCTCGCCCAGGCGGGTGAGGAACATCATCATCTGCTCCGGCGTCGTGTTCTGCGCTTCGTCGAGGATGATGAACGCGCTGGAGAGGGTGCGCCCCCGCATGTAGGCGAGCGGCGCGATCTCGATCACGCCCTTTTCCACCAGGCGGGCCACGTCCTCGGCCTCGAGCATGTCGTGCATCGCATCGTACAGGGGCCGGAGGTACGGGAGGATCTTTTCGCGCAGGTCGCCGGGCAGGAAGCCGAGCGCCTCGCCGGCCTCCACGGCGGGGCGGGTGAGGATGACGCGCTGGACCTGGTTTTTCAGCAGGGCGGAGATGGCGGCCGCCACCGCCAGGTAGGTCTTGCCCGTGCCCGCCGGGCCGATGCCGAAGACGATGGGGCTCTTCTGGATGGCCTGGAGGTAGAGCTTCTGGCCGATCGTCTTGGGGACGATGCTCTTCCGGTTGGTGGCGATCACCAGCGGCGCGGAGAACAGCGTCCGCATCTGCTCCCCGTCCCCGCGGGCAAACCCCTCGAGCAGCTGGCCGAAGTCGGAGTTGCGCAGGGCCAGGCCCTGCTGCCGCCCCTCGTTGAGGAAGGTGAAGAAACCCTCGACGCGGGCGATGTCCGTGTCGGCGCCGTCGACCTTGAGCCAGTCATCCCGGGTGGCGAGTTTCACGTTGAACGCCTGTTCGACCGCCAGAAGGTTCTCCTCGCGGCCGCAGTAGAGCTGATTCAGCAGCCGGGGGTTCTGGTAATAGAGGGTCTTGGAGGCCACGATGCGGTTTCGATAAAGGGGCGGACGCGCGGGGCGGATCCGTCCGCGTCAGGCCCGCCGGCGCGGCCTTCGGTTCCCCGCCTTCCGGGTCCGCCGGTCCGCCTTCCGGACGGAGGGCAGGACGGCGCGGAGGCGGTCGTACGTGGATTGAAGCGCCTGGGGCAGGACCCGGGTCTGGCCAACCACCGGCATGAAGTTCGTGTCGCCGTTCCAGCGCGGCACGATGTGGGCGTGCAGGTGGGGGATGCTGCTCCCGGCGGCGGAGCCGAAGTTGAAGCCGATGTTGAACCCGTCGGGTTTGACGGCGGCGCGCAGCACCTCCTGGCCGAGGACGATCGTATCCATCAGGTCGGCCCGCTCGGCGGGGGTGAGGTCGGCGAGTACGTCGACCTCCCGGAACGGGACGGCCAGCAGATGGCCGGGGTTGTAGGGAAAGCGGTTGAGCACGAGATAGGACAGGCGGCTGCGGTGCAGGATGAGGGCGGCGCGGTCATTGCCCTGGGCGGGCAGGTCGCGGAAGAGCCGGCCGTTCCCGGGCGACTTCGGAGCTTCAATATAGGCCATCCGCCAGTACGCGTGAAGCTGTTGCATCGGAGCAACGGGGCACACTAGGCCGGGGGGCGGCGGTGTCAAAACGCGATTAAGTCCGCGGGAAAAAGGGGTTGGAATTCCCGGCGGGCCGTCCTGCGCAAATCCCCGCCGGGCGCGGGACTTGACATCACTTGGCGACGGCAACACCCTTGACCTAACTCGAGTTCACTTTGTAAGAAGTGGGCCTTTGGCCCGCTTTTTTTTTCCACCAAACAATCCCATATGAGCAGCGAAATCCTTTCCGTCCTGGAATACATGGAGAAGGAGAAGGGGATCGGTCGCAACGACATGATCACCGCGATCGTCAACGCCATCAAGACGGCCGCCCAGAAGGGGGTAAACTCCGGCCAGGAGCTGAAGATCGACATCAATCCGAAGAATGGCCAGCTGCACGCCTGGACCCTGCTCAAGGTGGTCGATTCGATCAGCAATCCGAGGACGGAGATCCATCTGGAGCGGGCCCAGGTGCTGAAACCGGGCGTCCAGCTGGGTGAGATCCTCGAACGGGAGATCGACCCCTCCTACCTCGGCCGGATCGCGGCCCAGACGGCGCGCCAGGCGATCATGCAGAAGCTCCGGCAGTTCGAGAAGGAGCGCATCTACGACGACTTCAAGGACCGGGTGGGCGACATCGTCACCGGGATCGTGCGCCGCCGCGAGCGGAGCGACCTGTTCATCGACCTGGGCAAGGCCGAGGCGATGATGCCGGGCAAGGAGCAGGTGCCGGGCGAGGACTACGCGCCGGGCGAGCGCATCCGTTGCCTGCTGCTGGAGATCGAGAACACCAGCCGCGGCCCCGAGCTCATTCTCAGCCGGGCCAGCCCGAAATTCGTCCGCCGCCTCTTCGAACTCGAGGTCACCGAGATCGCCGACGGCACCGTGAAGATCGAGGCCTTCGCCCGCGAACCGGGCTACCGCACCAAGATCGCCGTGTCCACGCACGACCTCAAGGTCGATCCCGTGGGCGCGTGCGTCGGGGCCCGGGGCGCCCGGGTCAAATCCATCGTCCGCGAACTGGGCGGCGAGAAGATCGACATCATCCGCTATTTCGCCGATCCGAAGGAGATGGTGGCGGAGGCCCTCAAGCCGGCCGTGCCGCGCAACATCATCATCGATGAGAAGAACCGCCGGGTCGGCATCGTGGTCTCGGAGGAGGACCTCGCAGTCGCGATCGGGAAGAAGGGGCAGAACGCCCGGCTGACCTCGCGCCTGATCGGCTGGAAGCTGGACATCATGAAGGTGCAGACCGTGGCCACCACCCTGGAGCAAAAGAAGGGCATGGCCGCCTCGGGTCTGGCGAAGATCCCCGGCATCGACGATGCAACCGCCCAGCGCCTGGTCGCGGCGGGCTTCGCCTCGCTGGAGCTCTTCGATGGGGTCGGGGCCGACGATCTGGTGGGCGTCGGGTTCACCGCGGCGGAGGCGGACGACATTCTCAAGAAAGTGGCCGCATTCACCACCGCACCCAAATAACCGGCCGCCCCGACCCGTTTCCGACCTCACCCGCATTCGCCACTGATGAGCATCCGCCTTCACGAACTCGCCAAAAAGATCGGCCTGGACAACAAGGAGCTGCTGGCCCTGTTGAAGGAGCGCGAGTACCCGGTCAAAACCGTCTCGAGCACGGTCGACAAGATCACGGCGGAGGCGCTCGAGCAGGAATTTGCCCAGAAGAAGGCCGCGGCCGCCGGTCCGGCGCCGGCGGGCGGAGCCGAGACCAAGGTGGAGGAGGCGGCGGCCGCGTCGGCCGTGGAGGTGGCCGTCAAGCCGCCGACCTTCACGACCCGCGTCCCGGCGGGCATCTTTGTGAAGTCCGCGCAGGACATCGCCCGGGAGAAGGAGGAGCTGGCCAAGGCGAGCCGTCCGCAGGTGGTCTTCCCGGCGCCGCGACCCGCGCCGGTGCCCGTGATGCGGGCGCCCTCGGTGCAGAGCCGGCCTCCGGTCATGGCGCCGCCGGCCAGCCGTCCCCCGTTTGCCGCCCCGCCGCCCCCGCCGGTGCGGATGGCGCCTTCGACGCCGCCGACTCCGCCGCCGCATGTCCGGACCGCGCCGCCCGCCCCGGTGGCGCCGCCGCCGGCTCCGGTCGCGCCGGTGTCGGCTCCGCCCCTGCCGCACCCGCTGCCGCCGCCCCCGCCTCCGGTGCCGCGCCCGCTGGTGCCGCCGCGGCCGGGCACCCCGCCCGCCGTCTCGGCGCCGCCGGTTCCGCCGTCCATCTCCACGCCCTCCGTCACCGTCACGTCGTCGGGCGAACTCAAGATCATCCACCTGAAGCCGCCGGTCATCGTGCGCGACTTCGCCACCGCGCTCGGCCTGAAGCCGTTCAAGCTGATCTCCGAGCTGATGGAGATGGGGATCTTCGCCTCGATGAACCAGAGCATCGAGGAGACCGTCGCGAACCAGATCGCGGAGCGGCACGGCTGCCTGCTCGAGATCAAGCATCGCGGCGAGGCGGCGGCGCCCGTGGCGCCCAAGGAGAAGGCCGGCAAGCCCGAGGAGGACGAGAGCAAGCTGCTGCGGCCGCGGCCGCCCGTGGTTTGCATCCTCGGCCACGTCGACCACGGCAAGACCACGCTGCTCGACGCCATCCGCAAGGCCAATGTCGCCGCCGGCGAGGCGGGCGGGATCACGCAGCACATCGGCGCCTACCAGGTCGAATTCAAGGGCCGCCCGATCACCTTCCTCGATACCCCCGGCCACGCCGCCTTCAACAAGATGCGCGCCCGGGGCGCCAGCGTCACCGACATCGCGGTGCTCGTGGTGGCGGCGGACGACGGTTTCATGCCGCAGACCGACGAGGCGCTGAAGCACGTCCAGAACGCGAAGGTCGCGCTCATCGTCGCGGTCAACAAGATGGACACAAAGGGCGCCAATCTCGATCGCGTGAAGGCGCAGATGCAGGAGCGGGGCATCCCGCCCGAGGATTGGGGCGGGGAGACCATCACCGTCCCGGTCACCGCCGTGAAGGGCGAGGGGATCGACAACCTGCTCGACTACATTCTGCTGCAGGCCGAGGTCCTGGAGTTGAAGGCCAACCCGAAGGCCGAGGCCACGGGAGTCATCATCGAATCCCAGATCGACGTCGGCCGCGGGCCGACCGCCACGGTCATCGTCCAGCGCGGCACGCTGCGCACGGGCGACGCCGTCATCTGCGGCCCGCACTACGCCCGGGTCCGTGCCATGTTCAACGAGCGCGGCGAGGCGGTGAAGGAGGCGCCGCCGTCCACGCCGGTCCGGACCATCGGCTGGTCCGGCGCGCCCGACAGCGGGGCTCTCTTCCGGGCGGTCAAGAACGCCCGCGAGGCCGAGCGGCTTGCCGAGGAGGAGCAGGACCGCCTCACCAAGGAGGTGGCGACCCTCGATTCCCAGCCGAAGGAGGTGTCGGTCGAGAAGCTGTTCGCCGAGATCGCCGCGGCCCAGGAGAAGGTCCTCCGGATCGTCCTCAAGTGCGACGTCTTCGGCTCGATCGAGGCCGTGCGCAACATCCTCGACGGCATCAAGAGCCAGAAGGTTTCCCTGCAGATCATCTCCGCGGAAGTGGGGCTGGTCAGCAAGAACGACGTGCTGATGGCGAGCGCCGCCCACGCGGTGATCGTCGGTTTCAACACGCGGCTGGAGAACGGCGTGACGCCGCTCGCCAAGCACCACGGGGTGTCGATCGAGACCTTCGAGATCATCTACGAGCTGGGGGACCGGGTGCGCGACATGATGGCCGATCTGCTCGAGCCCGAGCAGCGCGAGGTCAAGCTCGGCGCGGCCGAAGTCCGCCAGATCTTCCCGGTGTCGAAGGGGTTTGTCGCCGGCTGCCTCGTCACCGAGGGCAAGGTCAACCGCAACGCCGCGGCCCGGGTCCGGCGCGGCCGCGAGGCGGTGTTCGAGGGCCGCGTCGGCACGCTCCGCCGCTTCAAGGACGACGCCAACGAGGTGCGCGCCGGCCTGGAATGCGGCATCCGGCTCGACGGCTTCGACGGCTACCAGGAAGGCGACAGCATCGAGTGCTTTGAGATTCAAAAGGTCCGGGCCTCGCTTTAGCGCGATCCGGGGTGCCGGTGGCCCGGGGGCTCAGCGCCGAGCCGTCCGGCGTCCGGCAGCCCCCGACCCAAATCCCATGAGCAATCGCACGCTGCGGGTCAGCGAACTCATCCAGCGCGAGATCAGCGCCTATCTGCACACGCGCTACCAGGGTGAGGCGGTGCGCATCACCATCACCGGCGTGCGGGTGTCGCCCGATTTCCGCGACGGGCGGGTCTTCTATTCCGTGCTGGGCGGCCCGGACATGGCGGAGGAGTGCGGCCGGTGGCTGCGGGCCAAGGCGCCGGAGATCCGGCACATTGTCGGCCGGACGGTGGTACTCAAGAACGTGCCGCAGCTGGAATTCGTCTACGACGCCGCGAACGAACGCGGCGCCCGCATCGAGCAGATCCTGGACGAACTCGATCACCCGCCGGCGGGCGGCCCGGCCTGAGATGGAAACCTTCTACCCGGAGATGTCGCCGCGGTTCGCGGCCTTCCTGCCCCGGTTGCGCGGGCGCCGGATCGCCGTGGTCGGGCACGCGCGGCCGGACGGCGACTGCATCGGTTCGCAGGTGGCGCTGGCCCGCGTGCTGCGGGCGCAGGGCCTGGAGGCCGTCTGCCTCAACCCCGATCCGGTGCCGCGGCGCCTGGAGTTTCTCGTCGGCGACATGACCTTCCTGCAGCCCGCCGGCTTTGTCGTGGACGGGCATCTGGCGATCTACGTCGACTGTGCGGACGTGAACCGGCCGGGGCAGGGGGTGAAGGCGCATTTCCCGGCGCCCTTCGGCAACATCGACCATCACCTGTCGAGCGCCGGTTTCGCGGAGCACAACTTCGTCGATCCGACCTCGGCCGCGACGGCGGAGATCCTCGCCGGCCTGCTGCTCGACAACGGCCTGCCGATCGACGCGCCGACGGCGCAGGGCCTCTACGCGGGCATCCTGACCGACACCGGCCAGTTCCGTTTCAACTCGACCTCGCGCCGGAGCTTCCTGCTGGCCGCCGAGCTGCTGGCGCGGGGCGCCAATCCCGCGAAGGCCGGCTACGAGCTCTACGAGCGCGAGAGCCTCGGCAAGCTGAAGCTGCTGGAGCGCTTCCTCGCGTCGCTGAAGCTGGAGTGCGGCGGCCGGGTGTGCGTCGGCCTCCTGCCGGCCGGGGTGTACGCCGCCACCGGCACCTC
>JBAIXJ010000200.1:0-2434 GCA_037916645.1 Opitutales bacterium
CCCTCGCCCCGGTCGCGCGGGCAACCCTGATCGAAAACCTCGAGGAACGGCTGGTGGTTCTCGATGCCTCGGGTCGGGTCGTCGATCTCAATCGCGCCGCGGCCGCCGCGCTCGGCGTCGCACCCGAGACCGCCACGGGCCGTCCCGCCGAGTCGGTGCTGGCCGCGTGGCCGGAGGTGGTCGCCCGGCTGGGGACCGGTGCGGTCCGAAAAGCGGAGGTGCGGATCGGGGCGGCGGTCTTTGAACTGACGATCCTTCCCGTGGCCGACCGGCGGAACCGTCCGCTGGCGCGGATCTTGTCGTTGCGCGACGTGACCCGGCGCCGCCGCGACGAGGAGGATCTGCGGCGCGCCAAGGAGGCCGCCGAGGCGGCGGGCGAAGCGAAGAACCGGTTCCTGGCGACGGTCAGCCACGAGATTCGCACCCCGCTCAACCAAGTGCTCGGGTTCGCCCAGCTCCTGGAGGGGACGGCCCTGACCGGGGAGCAGCGGGAATACCTCGACCATGTCGTCCAGGGCGGCCAGTCGCTGCTCGGCATCGTCGAGGGCATGCTCGAGTACATCCAGCTCACGTCCGGCGGCTCGGTGCTCAAGGCCGTCCCGTGTGCCCCGCGGGAGCTGACCGCCCGCGCCTGCGAACCCCTCGCACGGCTGGCGCAGGCCAAGGGCCTCACGCTGCGCTGGTCGGTCGACGCGCACGTGCCGGAGGTCATCCACGCGGATCCGCTCCGCGTGACGCAGGTCCTCACGCACCTGGGAAACAACGCCCTGAAATTCACCGATCAGGGTGACATCGAGGTGGCGGTGGCCTGGGCGGACTCCGCGGGCCCGGCGAATGGCAGCCGCCTGCTGGAGATTGTCGTCCGCGACACGGGCATCGGGATCGCGCCCGAGGCGCTGGACCGGATCTTCGAGCCGTTTGTGCAGGGGGACGACTCGATGACGCGGCGCCACGGCGGCGTCGGCCTGGGCCTGCCCATCGCCCGCCGGCTCTGCGAAATGATGGGCGGCGGGATCACGGTCCGGAGCGAGCCGGGCCGCGGCTCGGTGTTCACCGCCCGGATTGCGATCCCCCAATCGCCGTAGAACCGCCTAGACGGCCACCGGATGGTGCGCCGCATCGGACGCCAGGCACGCGTCGAGGACGCGCTGCACCTCGGCGCCGCGCGCGAAATCGGGCGCGGCGTCCCGGCCGCGGCGGATCGCGGCGATGAACCGTTCGTAGATCGTCGGCACCGCCGGCACCTCGACCTGCCGCCACCCGCCGCGGTCCAGGTCACGGCCCGCGCACACCCGATAGGCGGTGGTGGAGAGCTCGGAGTCGATCTCCACGGTCCCTTTGGTGCCGGCGATGCGCAGGAAGAGGCGGTTGGCGTGGCCGGCGCACCAGCGCGTGGTGGCGATGGTGCCCAGCGCGCCGTTGGCGAACTCGACATCGACGACGGCCGAGTCGTTCGCGTCCAGGTGGTAGGGGCCCACGCGGTTGCCGGGCGCCTTGGGGAAGGCCTTCAGCCGGCAGTGCAGGCTGCGGATCGGGCCGGCGGGGTAGGTGGTGAAATCCACGATGTGCACGCCGATGTCGCCCAGCACGCCGCGGCTGCCGTGCCGGGTCGAAAGGCGCCAGAGCCAGGCCGGGGTCGTGCGCCAGTCGCCCCAGATCCGGCTCGGCAGCCAGGCCTGGAGGTAGCTGGACTCGACGTGGCGCAGGTCGCCGAGACCGCCGCGCCGGATCAGCGCCGCCGCGCCTTCGAGGGCGGACCAGTTGCGATAGGAGAAGTTGACGAGATTGACCTTGCCGGCCCGCCGGGCGGCGGCGGCCATGCGCCGCGCGTCGCCGGCGGTCAGGGCCAGGGGTTTCTCGCAGAGGACGTGCTTGCCCGCGTGCAGGCACTGGAGGGCGAGCGGCGCGTGCAGGGCGTCGGGCGTGACGATCGACACGGCGTCACACGGAACCCGCGCCAGCAGCTCGGTCACTCGGGTGAACGCGGCCGGGATGCCGTGCTGCGCGCAAAAGGCGTCGACCCGCGCCCGGTCGATGTCGCAGGCGGCCACCAGCCGGCAGCCGGGGATCTGGCGGAACGCCTTCGCGTGGGTGTGGGCCATGCCGCCGGTGCCGATGATGGCGAGGCGGACGGGGTGGTGCGAACGGGTGGGTTTGCCCATGGAAGGCGGGGTGGAGCGGGTCACTGGTGGTGGCGGTGTGCCGCGGAGGGATCGTGCGGCAGCGGCTCGATCGCTGGGACGTTGGGCGCGCGGTCCGGGAGGCGGACTGTCGGACGCGCCCAGTGGACCGCGTTGCGGATCACGCGCTGGACGTTCGGATCGTGATAGGTCGGGTAGGTTTCGTGGCCGGGCCGGAAATAGAAGATCCGGCCGTGGCCGCGCCGCCAGGTGGCGCCGCTGCGGAACACCTCGCCGCCGGTGAACCAGGAGAT
>JBAIXJ010000201.1:0-1863 GCA_037916645.1 Opitutales bacterium
GGCTGAGGCCGCCGTCGAACCGGCCGACGTATGGGATCGGCGCGTAGGAGTTCTGCACCGCGTAGATGTCGGCGTGCCCGTCGCCGTCGAAGTCGCCCGCCACCACGCCGTCGAAAACCGCGATCTGCGCAAGGTGCGGCAGCGGCATGAAGCGGTACGTCCCGTCCGGCTGGCTCAGGAACACCCCGCTGCGCAGCTCCGTGGCCGTTAACCGCCGCGCCGCGGCGAGCTTCGCCTCGCCGAAGATGTCCGGCAGCGTCGCCGGCGCGTACATGTCGGCCCAGGGATAGCGCTTCGCCACGGCCGGGAACACCGCGCTCATGTCGCGGCGCGTGCGCCACGGATACAGCTTGTCACCTTCGTAATAACCCTCGACGAGCTCGGTCGAGCCGTCGCCCTTGAAGTCGCTTGAGAACAGCACGGCCGGATGCTCCCGGTCCGCCCGGTACTGCGTGTTCAGGCCGACATTGCCGACGACGTAGTCCATCCGGCCGTCGCCGTTGAAATCCGCCGCCGCGATTGAGGTCCACCAGCCGTTGCCGGCCGCGGCGAAGCCCGCCCGCTCGCTCCAGTCCTCGAAGCCCTTGCCCTGCCGGTTGTGGAAATACTTCACCGGGCCCCACTCGAGCGCCAGCAGCAGGTCCGGCCAGCCGTCGCCGTCGACATCCGTCCACAGCGCCGACGTCACCATGCCCACCTCGCGCAGTCCCGGCGCCAGCGTGTCGGTCACGTCCTCGAACCTGCCGCCACGGTTGGCGAGCAGCGCGCTCGGCGGCGCCAGCGGGTACTGCCCGGTGAGCACCCGCCCGCCGATGAACACATCGAGCCGGCCGTCGCGGCCGAAATCCGCCGCCGCCACCGCCCCGGCGTTGATGGACAACTGCGGCAGCGCGCCGTCGGGCGCCGGGCGGAAGCCGCCCCTGCCGTCGCCGAGGTAGAGTTTCGGCTCGTACTCGGGATCGCCCGCCGGAAACGCGTTGCCGCCTTTGGTCACCAGAAGGTCCTGGTTGCCGTCGCCGTCCGCGTCGAACAGCAGCACCGGGCCGTCGTTGATCGCCCCGGCCGGCAGCACGGCCGCGGTGTCGACCCGGGTGAACCGGCCCGCCGCGGAGTCGAGCAGGACGGCCACCGCGGTCTTGGTGGTGCCGCCCACGACCACGTCATCGCGGCCCGTGCCGTCGAGATTCGCGACCGCGACACCGGGCCCGCGCCGGTTCAACCGTTCGGGCAGCAGCTTCTGCTGCGCGAGTTCGTCGACGGGTTCCTCGCGCGATGCGAGCGCGAGGCCAACGGCCTGACTGACCTCGGAGAATTGGCCCGCCGGCGGCGGCGTTTCCGTCTTCGGCAGTGCAGGTGCCGGTCCTGCTGGCTCCGTGATCGTGTACCGCCGGTCGACCGGCAGGTCCGTGAACGTTTGCTCGAGCCCGCTGGGCCAGGCGACGGTGAGCCGCCGAATCACAGTGTCGTTGCCGAGGCCGAAGTGCACGGCCGGCTCGCTGCTCGACATGTACCCGCGGGCGAGCCAGAGCTGGCTCACCTGCACCCCGAGCGCGCTCTCGATCCGTACCAGCGCGCCGATGCCGAAGTGGTTGGAGACCGTCCCGCGCAGGTCGATCATCACCCGGTGGCCCGAGGCATTGTCGTTGCGCAGGAAGGTGACGCCGCCGTGGTAGTTGGCGTACACCATGTCCAGGTTGCCGTCGCCGTAGAGATCGCCGAAGGCGGTGCCGAAGCTCACGCCGCGCGCGTTCAGGCCCCAGGCGGCGCTCACGTTCTCGAACCGGAGATTACCGAGATTCCGCAGCGCCAGGTGGATCTCCGCCTGCGGCGGGCTGGCGTACATGATCCGGATGCGCTCGGCCG
>JBAIXJ010000202.1:0-2162 GCA_037916645.1 Opitutales bacterium
TACGCCGAATTCGCGTCCGCCCACCCCGGACGCGGGGCCGTGGCGCTGCACCCCTCGCCGGAGATCCGGGGCGTGCTGGAGGAGATCCTGCAACGGACCCGCCTTCCGGCCGCCGCCCGCGTGGAACCGGCGCCCGCGGGGGCGACGGTCGGGGCGTCCGCGGTGCTCACCAGTTCGGGCACGATGTCGATGCACTGCGCGCTGGCGGGCATCCCCGGGGCGATCGCCTACCGGGCGAATCCCGTGACGTACCTGCTGGGCCGCTGGCTGGTCCAGGTGCCCTACCTCGGCATTGCCAACCTGCTGCTGGGGGAGCCGATGTATCCCGAGTACCTGCAGGGCGCGGCCCGGCCCGACCGCCTCGCGCGCGAACTCGCCGCCAGCCTCGACGACCCCGCCCGCCGGACCCGCACCGCCGAACAGGCGCGGCGGCTGCAAGTGGTTCTGCGCCAGCCCGCCAGCGGGACCGCCGGGGACTGGCTGGAGCGCCAGCTGGCGCGGGCGTGATTTCCGGCGTTGTCAGCGGCGGCCGATCCGGCAATAAAATCCCGCCCATGGCTGCAGACCGCCGAGATTCAGCCCGGCCCATGCGACGCCGGACCGTCCTGTTCTTGATCCTGTTTGCCGGCTTGGCCGTTTCGGCGCTGGCGTGGTGGAGCGTGGATCGGGAGGCGCGCCGCACCGAATCCGTCCGCTTCGGCAACCAGTGCGACCGCATTGCGGCGGCGCTGAACCGGCGGTTCGAGATGACCGCGGAGGCGATGGTGGGGGCGCGGGCGCTGGTCACCACGAAGGACCGCGTGGACCAGGCGGAGTGGTCGGCGTACTTCGCCACGGTCGAACCCTTCATCCGGCAGGGGCTGGCGGCGTTTGCCTATGTGGAGCGGGTGACGCCCGCCCGCGCGGAGGCGTTCGGGCGCGAAGCGGTCGCGGCCGGCGTGAAGCCGGCCGGAACGGGGCCGGCGCCGGGACGCGACGCGCAGCATATCATGACGATGATCGCGCCGCTGGCCGGCAACGCGTCGCTGCCGGGTTCGGACCTGGCCGCCGAGGCGAACCGCTACGAGGCCGCCCGGCAGGCCATGCTCTCCGGGCAGCCCGCGCTGTCGCGGCCGGTTCTCCTGCTGCTCGACCAGGGCCGCAGCCGCGGCGTGTCGCTGTTCGTGCCGGTCTACCGCACGGGGCTGACGGTGCCGGAGTCCGAGGCGGAGCGCGAAAACGCGCTCCGGGGCTGGGTGGTGGCCGGGATGCGGCTGCAGCCGCTGGGCGACGAGCTGACCGCGGCGGGGGACCGCCAGATCGACGTCCAGATCTTCGGCGAGGCGGAGGCCGGCGGACGGGCGCTCGTCTTCGACGCGGACCGTCACCTGCCGGAGGATTACCGGTACGATGTCACGGCGGTCAACGAGGACGAGGCGAAGGGGACGCGGACCATTCCGCTGCGCGTGTACGGCCGCGACTGGTTGTTGCGCCTGACGCCGCGGCCGGAATTCGCGGCCGCGGGGACGAGCCGGCTGGCGTGGGTGGTGTTCTTCAGCGGGCTCGTCGTCACCGGGCTTTCCGGCGGCCTGTTCTGGTCGGTGGGCAGCGCGCGGGTGCGGGCGCAGGTTCTGGCGGACCAGATCACCCGGGAATTGCGGGAGACGGAGGCGGAGCTGCGCCGCGAGCGCCGGCTGATTGATACGTTCATGCAGTCGGTCCCGGACGCCGTCTATTTCAAGGACCTGCAGTCGCGCTTCCTCAAGGTCAGCCGCTCCCTGGCGCGTTACCTCGGCAAATCGAATCCCGAGGAGCTGATCGGCAAGACGGATTTCGATTTCTTCTCCGAGGAGCACGCCCGGCCGGCGTATGAGGACGAGCAGCGGATCATCCGCTCGGGCGAACCCCTGATCGGGCTGCCGGAGCGGGAGGTCTTTCCCGACGGCCGCGTCGAGTGGTCGTTGACGACGAAGATGCCGCTGCGCGACGAGGAGGGCCGGATCATCGGCACGTTTGGGACCAGCAAGAACATCACGGCGCTGCACCAGGCGGAGGAGGCGCGGGCGGCCAGCGAGGCGCAGCTGCACCAGATCCTGGCCTCGGCCAGCTGCATGCTCTGGCAGGCGCGGGTGGTGGAAAATGCCGCCGGCGCGCTGGACTGGTTCCTCTTCATCCCGCGCTCC
>JBAIXJ010000203.1:0-13157 GCA_037916645.1 Opitutales bacterium
CGAATTTGCCAACATCACGGACATCGATCTCGCCGCGGCGATCGAGGCCAAGCTGACCGCCAACGCAAGGAAGTACCCGGTGGCGAAATCCCGAGGCCGCTCGGACAAGTACACGGAGTTGTGAGGGTGGCGGCGAATAGGAGAATGGGAGAGTGAGAGAATAGGGGGAATGAGGAGATGGGGGAGTGAGGGAATTGGGTCCTCTGGAACCCAAAACCCAAGACCCTAGACCCAAGACCCAAGACCCAAGACTCAACCCCCCCAACCCGGAGGCTTCAGCTGCGCCCGCAGGAGCAGACGCCCCCGCAGCCGCAGCCACCGCCGCCGCGGGTGACCCGCGGGCCCGGCTCGGAGGCATTGCCGAGGCCCATGAGGCCAAACCCGCCGGAGATGACACGGCGGACCGGCTGGCCCGTGTCGGGATGCCGGGTCAGGGCGGCGTCCTTCATGCTCTGCAAGACTTCAAACCGCACCGGCGCCTCGCCGGGGCGCCGGGGGATCGTTTCGTAGATGTAGGTGGTCATCTCACTGACAAGTCACAAGGATCAAGTAACAAGTACCAAGATTCGGTGGCTGCAAGTCCGGGTTGCAGCTCCTTCATCCTGTTACTTGGCCCTTGTGACTTGGCACTTGTTCAGAAGGTGTCCCCCTTCCATCCCCACATGCTGTGGCGCACGTCGATGAACTTGACGTAGACGCGGTCGGGCTTGATGCCCAGGTGGCGGTTGATGAGATCGCAGAGGGTCTGGCTGAGGCGCTTGGTCTTGTCGGCGGGCAGGCCGACGCTCTTCAGTTCCAGAAACGCCACGGGGTCATCCGTTCCGGCAAACATCATCGGCGTGTCCGGCTGGAGGGCGAGCATCACGAACTCCTCGGGCTTGCCCAGCTCCCGGGCGACGAGCGCGGAAGCGTCTTGGAGGACGTGGTGCTCGGCTTTCTTCGAGATGGGCAGGTTGGTCTGGATCTTGAGATAAGGCATGGCGACACCTCCGGTTGGGGGTTCAGGTTATCCCACGGGTTCCTCCGACAGCGCTCAGCATGGCCGGTTCGTCCGGAACTGTCGACCGCAAAGGGCCGCCGCCCCTGGGGGCTTGCAGCCCCGATCGGCCTCCATTGACTCGGGCGATCCCCCCGCCATGACCCTCAGCAAAAACAAGGTCGTCCACCAGTATTACATCCTCCCGTGCTGCCTCCTGCTGCTGAACCTCGTCAACAGCATCATCAGCTACAAGGCAGGGGTGATCGGCAACCCGTTCCTCCGCACCACGGTGGTCATGCTGCTGGTGCTGTTCGGCAGCTCGGTGACCGCGTTCGTCGTCGCGCCGGGGCTGGCCTCGGCCGTGCGCTGGCTCCACCAGTCGAGCCGGCGCCGGGCCGGCGAACTTGGCGAGGTCGTGTTTTTTGCAGCGCTGGGCATCGCCGTGTTCTGGCTCTATTACCGTCTGAGCCTGCACGGCACGGTCGCGATCGTGCCGCCGATGTGGCGGAACTAGGCTGAGACGCTCAGAGGCGGAAATGTGTTCGGAGGTAGCGGGCCACGCCGTCGTCATCGTTGCTCGGGGCGCGGTGCGACGCGAGCCGGCGCAACGAAGCCGGCGCATTGGCCATGGCCACGGAGTGCGGGCAGGCGGCGAGAAGCTCCGCGTCGTTGTGATCATCGCCGAAGCAGACGGCATCCGCCATCGTCCGGCGCAGCCGGCGGAGAACGAACCGGACCGCGGCGGCCTTGCTCACGCCGGCGGGGAGGATCTGGGCCAGCGTGCCGTGGTCGGTGAGGATCAACCGGGTCTCCGGCGGCATCGCCGCGCGCAGCCAGGGTTCCGCGCGGGGGTCCGTCCAGTCGATCAGGATTTTGAGGGCGCCGCGGTGACGGATTTGGGCGAAATCCGCCAGGGTCTCGGTATCGGCCGCCCAGTGCCGGGTGAATGGGCGGTTCACGTACAGCCGGTCGCCGTGCTCGTATCCCACGGCCGCCTCCGGAAGCCGCGCCTGCACGGCTCGCAGGAAGGCGGCGAGCGCGACGCCAGGGATCTCGCGTTCGCAGACGAGGCGGCGGCCGTGCCAGATCTGGCTCCCGTTGCAGAGGATGACCCAGCCGGCCAGCAGCTCGGGCGGGAGCAGCGTCCGGACGGCGCGGTGCGGACGCGCCGTGGCGGTGATCAACGCGACGCCGCGTTGCGCGACCTGGCGCAGCACCGCCCGGGTCGGCTCCGAGATCGTCTTGTCCGACCGGAGCAGCGTGCCGTCCAGATCCAGCACGACCACCGAACAGCGAGGCATCGCCGACTGTGACGCCCGGCGGCGCCGCCGTTCAAGCCCGATTCCGGCGCCTCAGGACGGGGGCCGGAACGCCTTCATCGCCGTCGGATTCGTTTCCAAGCGCGCCCCGCCGATGAGGTCGACGCAGTACGGGATGGCGGGAAAGATGGCCTCGAGATTTTCGCGGATCGCCTTCGGGCGCCCGGGCAGGTTGACGATCAGCGTCCGGCCCCGGACGCCGGCTGTCTGCCGCGACAGAATCGCCGTCGGCACATAGCGAAGCGAAACGGCGCGCATTTGTTCGCCGAAACCCGGCAGGAGCTTCTGGCACACCGCGAGGGTGGCCTCCGGGGTCACGTCGCGCGGCGCGGGGCCGGTGCCGCCGGTGGTCACCACGAGGGCGCAGCCCGCCTCGTCGGCCATGCGGCGCAGCTCCGCCTCGATGACCGGCTGCTCGTCCGGCACGACCCGGTAGTCGACCTCAAACGGCGTCGTCAGCCACTCGCGCAGCAGCGCCACCGCCGCCTGCCCCGGGGTGTCCGCGTACAGGCCGGCGCTGGCGCGATCCGAGACGTTGATGACGCCGATCTTGATCATCGAGGGTGCCACCACGGATGACACGGATGGGCACGGATAAGACGAGCCTTAATCCGGGCTGAACCGCGTGCTCCGTCGTCAAAACAGCTTCCGCAATTCATCGGGCGTCCGGCCCTGGGCGCGCAGGGCGCGGAGGCTGAGGGCGTCGTGGCGTTTGGCGAGGCGCACGCCCTCCGCGTCGGTCAGAAGCGGGCGGTGGTGGAACGCCGGGGGACTGAACCCCAGCGCCTCGTAGAGCAGAAGCTGGCGGAAGGTGGAAAGCAGCAGGTCGGCGCCACGCACCACCTCGGTGATACCCATCGCCTGGTCGTCGACCACGCAGGCGAGCTGGTAGGCGGGGGTGTCGTCCTTGCGCCAGACGATGAAATCGCCGAAGTGGACGCCGGCGGTGGCGGACTGCCGGCCGTAATGGCCGTCGGTAAAGGTCAGGGTGCGGCCGTCGGGAACGCGCAGGCGCCAGTTCGTCCCCTCTCGCGGACGTGACAAGTCCCAAGCGACACGCGACAAGGGCTCAGTGGAGGGACGGCAGGTGCCGGGATAGATCGGTTCGTCGGGGATCCAGGCCTCGCCGGGCGGAGCCTCGTGCGGAGCGCCGGCGGCCTCCTGCACGTCGCGCCGCGAGCACGTGCAGGGATAGACGGCGCCGGCCGCGCGCAGCCGTTCGAACGCCGCCCGGTAGAGGCCCTGCCGCTCGCTCTGATTGTAGGGGCCGCAGGGTCCGCCGACATCCGGCCCTTCCGCCCAGACCAGTCCGAACCAGCGCAGATCCTCCAGCATCGCCGCCGCAAAATCGGGCCGGGCGCGCGCCGCGTCGAGGTCCTCATTGCGGAGGATGAGGGTCCCGCCCGCCTCACGGGCGCGGCGTTGGGCCGTCCAGAACGTCCGCGCATGCCCGAGATGGAGCAGCCCGGTCGGCGACGGCGCGAGGCGGCCGCGATATTTGGAGGCCGAAGGAACCACGGATGACACGGATAAACACGGATAGCGCCAGAGGGAAACATCCATTTCGGCTTTAATCCGGGCGCGGCTGTGTCATCCGTGATGGGCAGAATGCCGAAGCTAGTCTGCGTCTATTGCTCCTCCAGCGACCATCTCGAGGCGAAGTACTACGAGGCCGCCGAGCGGTTCGGCCGGCAGCTGGCCGCTCGCGGCTGGGGCCTGGTGTACGGCGGGGGCAACCGGGGCGTCATGGGCGTGCTGGGGCGGGCCGCGAAGCAGGCGGGCGCCCGGGTGGTCGGGATCATTCCGGAGTTCATGAAAACCCGGGAGCTGGCCCTGACCGACGCCGATGAACTCATCACGGTCGGCACGCTGCGCGAGCGCAAGCAGCTCATGGAGGAGCGGGCCGATGCGTTTGTGGCGCTGCCCGGCGGCATCGGCACGCTGGAGGAGTTCGTGGAGGTGATGACCCTGCGTTACCTCAACCAGCTGCACAAGCCGATGATCCTGGTGAACCAGGACGGCTTCTACGACGACCTCCTGCGTTTCTTCGAGCGCATGACGCGGGAACGCTTCAAGTCGCCCGGCCTGCACGATCTTTTCGCCGTGGCGCCCACCGTGGACGAGGTCTGGAACCACCTGAGCGACCCGAAGCCGTTCACCGCGGATGCGCTCTGGCGCGAACGCCAGGGCACGCGCTGACGCCATGCACCGCGCCGCCGTCCTGCAGTTGCTCCGCGCCCACGCGGGGCAGGCCGCCGGCCCGCACGAGGCGGCGATGACGGCGGAGATCATCCGGTTCGTCGAGGCGCACCCCGACTGCCTGCAGCGCGCCTGCACCCCGGGTCACCTCACCGGTTCGGCGTGGGTGGTGGACGCGCCGCGGCGCCGGGTCCTGCTGACCCATCACCGCAAGCTGAACAAATGGCTGCAGCCGGGCGGCCATGCCGATGGCGATCCCGATCTTCTGGCGGTGGCGTTGCGCGAGGCGCGGGAGGAGACGGGCCTGACCCGGCTGACGCCGGCGGGGTCCGGGGTGTTCGACATTGACCGCCACTGGATCCCGGCGCGGGGGGACGTGCCCGGGCACTGGCATCTCGACCTGCGATTTCTCGTGGAGGCCGACCCGGAGGAGGAGCTGACCGTGAGCGATGAATCGCACGATCTGATGTGGGTCGAGCTGGAACGCGTCGCCGTCCTCAACCCCGAGGAATCCATGCTCCGCATGGTGCGGAAGACGCTCGCCGGCCGTGGCGACGGCCCTAGGGCGGCGAACTGAGCGGCGAGGGGCGCGGTGGGGGCGCCGCGTCGGGCGGCATCAGCTGGTGGCGGTAATGGCGGGCCAGGTCGCGCGGCAGCGGGTGCCAATAGGCGCCTCCATGCTTCTCCTTCACGTAGGTGAGAAGGTCCTCGTACATCGCCGGCGGAAATTCGCTGGCGGTGTGGGCGTGGCGGTCAAACGCCAGGTAGTCCGGGTGCACGTTCAGCAGCGCGAGGCCGCCGTTGGCCGCCACCCAGTCCAGCTTTTCCTTCCAGACATCGATCGCGCGATTCCGGAAGATGAGAAACATGGTGGAATCCTGGGGCAGCGTGTAGGGCAGTTCGACATACCCGGTGCCCGGCCGGCGGCCGCTGACCCAGAACGGGAAGATCGTGCCCACGCCGTCGGGCTGGGGCTCGAACGGATCGGTGTCGAACGTCGAGGCGTCGTACTCGATCTCGAGGTCCCGGAGCCAGTCGAGATTGTGGAACATGAACCCGACGCGGAAGCCGACCGCGCCCCAGTCCTTCAGGTACTGGTTGATCCGGACCGCCGCCGCCGCGAACGCCGCCCGCGACCGGTAGAGCGAGCCGTCGTGATGGAGGTCGTGAACGCCGATCTCGAATCCGTCTGCCGCGAGCCGCTCCCGCAGCTCGCGGCTCACGGCATATTCGCCCTCGGGGATGAAGTTGAACGCCGAGCGGAAGCCGAGGCGCGCCTCCAGCGCCGCCAGCGGCAGGCAGCGATCGACGCCGATCTGCCCCTCCACGTCGTGCGTCAGGACGAAGGCGAACTGCCGCCCCTCCGGCCAGCCCCTCCATCCCACCGGTTTCCTCGCCGCGCTGGCCATGATGGGCCAGTCGCTCGTGGCCAGGAGCTTGTAGTGTGCGCGCAGGCGGCGCACGACGTAGCGCAGCCGCCGGGGCAGAAACGGCTTCAACGCGTAGTACATGGCGTTGAGCGCGCTCATGCCGCGGCTGGGCCGACCGGGGTCGCTCGAAGCGGCGGACGGTGCGGGGGTAGTGGGTGGGATCACGTCGGGGTCGCCGGATGAAGGACGGGGGGCCGCCGCTCAGATGTCTTCGACGACATCCTGCCGCGTGGTCACCCGTTCGAGGAAGGCGAGCAGGGGCACATAGAAGGCGTAGACGAAAAAGAAGACGACCAGAACGCCCTGGATGATCAGCAGGAAGTTGCACCACCGCGTGACCTTTTCGCCCGCCGCCTTGGCGTCGTCCACGTTGTACTGCACCAGCCGGTCGAGCGCCTCGAGATACCGGTGAAACTCCTGGAGGCCCTTGGAATTATATAGCTGCAGCGCTTCGTCCCGTTTTCCCTGTTTCAGCAGCTCGAATACCTTCCCGCGGGTTTCACGGAACTGCGCGCGCCGCTCCAGCAGCTGTTCGTAGTTCTGCCGGTCCGTCGCGTCGTCGATGGCGACGCGGTACGCGTCGAGCTGTTGGTCGGTCCGGTGCATGATTGCCGTGATCTGCTCAAGGTTCCGGTCCCGCGTGGCCGGATCCGTGGTCGAGACCACGAGCGACGTCTCGAGAAAGCTCTCCGCGATGCTGAGGTTCGCCAGCCCGCTGGTCGTCAGCCCGACCAGGGAGTCATCGACCATCCGCGTCGCCTGCTGCCGGATGAACATCACGGTCCAGAACGGACTGGTGGCGACGGCCAGCAGGATCACCACTGCCAGCGTGCCCCAGGCGGTCAGTCGAAGCGTACCCATTTTCATGACCGAACCGTAGAGGCGGCCTCCGCCGAAAACAAGGCGAGACACCGCCTTACGGCGGATCTTGGCTCGGTCGGCCCGGCCCCGGCGCCGCTACCGGTACAGGGGCACGATGTCGTCCTGCCGGACCCAGCCGGTCTGGCCGTTGGGGAACTCCAGGCGCACCCAGCCGAGAAAGGTCCGGTCCACCACCGCCAGCGTGCCCGCGGGCAGCGCCGAGGTCTTCTGCTGGGTGTCCGCCTCGGTGGGGATGGAGCGCAACAGGACCTGGTGCCAGGCGATGGCCGCCCTGGGGTCGGCAGCGGTGCCGTAGAGATGGAGCGAAACGGCCGCAGCCGCCGCAAGCAGAAGGGCGGCGCCCATCACGGCGAGGGCCGCCGATGGGAGCCAACGCGCCCCCGACCGGTAGGCGCGGAGCAGCAGGAACAACAGGCCGATCGAGAACATCGCGCCGGCGACGACGAGCAGCCACTGCCATTCGGCGGGCGAGGCCAGACGCGCCACCAGGTGCGGGCCCGAGGCGAGGGCAAATTCGCCGAGGTCGGGCGGGGCGTAATCCGCGCGCTCGTAGCCGAGCGCAAGGTGCCAGCGGACCGATTCATCGCGCGGATGGAGGAGGAAAGCCGAAGTCCAGTGGGCGGCGGCCTCGGGCCAGTGATCCTGCTGGGCCAGGGCCAGGCCCAGATCGTGGCGCGCGATCCAGTCCGCGGGCTCGCGGGCCAGCGCGGACCGCCAGGCCTGTTCGGCGGCGGCGAAATCGCCGGCTCGGTACGCGGCGAGGGGACCCGGGTAGTAATTCGGCGCGGCCGCCGTGGCCGGAGCCGGGAGGTCGGCGGCCCGGCTGCGAGCCGGGTGGAGCGCGGTGGCGAGCAACGCCAGCATGAAAACGGATGTCACCACCTGGCCGGCGGCCGGGCGCTTCGACCCGTTCCCCGAGGGCGTGAACCACGGCAGCAGGTTGCCCGGTCGGAAAAGAGAGGACGCCTGCCAGTTCGGCACCCGGACGTTCTCCAGCGCGGCCTCGGCGCGCACGAGCCACGTTTCCGGCAGTTTGTTGCTGCGTCCGTACAGCGCTTGGTCGGCCTCGGCCCAGAGCCCGGCCCAGGCCTGGAGGTTCTGGGTCTGGAGTTTGGGGTTCTGGATGGTGGTCTCCGGCAGGCGGGAGCGCTCCGCCACGACGATGGGACTCGGCGCGGCGTGATCGATGCCGAGCAGGATCGCGGCGTCGTACTGCCAGGCATGGAGGGCCTGCAGCCGCGCGGCCGCATCGGTGGTGCCGCGCAGGTAGGACAGGGATTGCCTCAGGCGTCCGCGGGCCTGGCGTCGCGACCGGAGCGGGTCCGTCTGCCGCGCGCGCCATGCGGCCAGCAGCAGCCAGACCGGCAGGATCCACGCCATCGCGGCGACCAGGCCCAACGCGAATGCACCGGCTGAAAGCGGCACCGGCCCGGGCGCCGATCCGGGCAGGGGATCGCGGGGGATGCCCGCCGGCGCGGCGGGCGGCGCGGGCATCGTGACCGGAGCCGCGGCAGTCGCGGGTGGCGGCGCCGCGCTGGTCGCGGCCGGGAGGGTGAGCTGCGGCTGGGCGGCTGCCGGCGGCACGTTGAGAGGATTGATGGTGACCGTGACGCCGCTGGTTTTGAGCGTCTGATAGGTGCCGGAGCGCGGGTCAAAATAGGTGTAGCTGACCGGATTGATCGCGTAGGTGCCGGGCTTGGTGGGGATGAGGACGACGTCCTCCGTCAGCGTGCCGTCGAACAGCTTGCCCTCGGCCGGGGTCCGTTTGGCCTGCGGCTGCAGCACCTTGAAATCCTTCGACACCTCGCGCGCCGGCAGCCCACGGATGTCGGGCCAGTTGCCGGTGCCGGCGAGTTCGAGGGTCCAGGTGATCGGCTCGCCCACCGCGACGTTGGTCGGCACGACCTTGGACGTGAAAGTGAACCGGCCGACGGCGCCGCCGAAATCCGGCGGGGCGCCGTCGGGCAGGGGTTTGATCGTGAGCGCGGGCTCGTTGCTCGTCACGGTGTTGTGCACCATCTCCGGGGAGGAGAACGGGAAGGAGAACAGGCTCCCGGCCGAATCGACGATGAAATTGACCTCCTGCGAAATGGCCGGGATCGTGTAGCGTCCGGGCGTCGCGAGGTAACCGCGGGTCCGGTAGACCAGGCCGACGCGCGCCTCGCCGTTGGCCGTGGAGTCGACCCGCTCCGGCTGGGCCCAGTCCTCCACTGTCAGCGGCGCGGGCGTCCAGGCGATCGGGCCGGGCGGCTGCGGCCGAAACCGCTGCGCCAGGTCGAGCGTGTAGGTGACGGGGAACACTTCGCCGGCCCAGAATGCACCTCCGGCCGGAGCCAGGCGCGCCTTCGCCGCGGTTTCGAGCGGGATGGCGCTCCGGCCGACCGTGGCGTTGCCGACGGCGTAGGTGGCCGCCGCGACCGTCTGCGGGCCCTTGTCGGTCGCGATCGCGAACGAGGGGATGCGCACCTCCGGGCGCTTCGTGGGGCGGACGGCGTAGCCGTACGCGACGCTCCGGGTGACGCTCATGTTCACCATCGAGAAGCTCTCGCCCTTGCCGGTGTACTGCATCTCGAGCCCGTCGACGGCGGGAAGCTTGGGGTCGCCGTCCGGCTTGCAGTTCTCAAACACGAGCTGGAGCTGGCTCTCCTGGTTGTAGGCGAGCGAGCCGGCGTTGGGCTCCCAATAGACGCGCTGGGCCAGGGCCGGGCCGAGGAGCGCCGGCGGACCCAGCAGGAGGGCGAGCAGGAGACGGAGTGGGGGGATTTTCACCAATCGCGGCCTTTCTTTCCCGGGGGCCTTTGCTGGCGGCTGTCGAGCATCTGAAACAGTTCGGCGGGCGAATCCTCGTTGCGCAGCTGATCGAGCTTCTGGATGGGCAGGGCGAGCGAGGGATCGCCGCGCTCCCCCTGCTGCTGCGGCTGGCCGCCGATCTTCTGGGTGTCACCCGTGTTCGGCTGCTCCGGCTTGGCGGCGGCCGGCGGCTGTGCTTGGTCTTGGGTTTGGGGTTTGGAGTCTTGGGTTTGGGGCTGGCGCTGCTGCTGCTGCTGCTGGTTCTGCGGCTGTTGTCCTCCGCCCGAGTTCTGTTGTTGCTGCTGCTGGTCCCTCTGCTCTTTTTGCTCTTGCTGCTGCTGATTCTGGTTTTGCGGCTGGGGCGGGGGCTCGGGCGGCTTCTTCAGCAGATCTTCAAGGTCGCGCCGCAGCTGCGGCCAGTCGGCGGCCTTCTGGTCGAGCTTCTCGCCGCGGTCGACGCAGAGCAGGGCGTCGTGGACCGGTCCCGGAAGCACCGGTTGTTTGGCGTCCTGCAGGCGGTGGCCCCAGGTCAGCGTCTCCTGCGCGAGCGCGGCGTAGTCGCCGGCCAGCAGGTCCGGTTGGCCGGCCAGGCGTTCGACGAGTTTGCTGAGGGGCGCCGCATAGGCGGAGGTGTCCTCGGCCGCGAAACCGGATGTCGCAAACCGGCTGCCGGCGAGCAGCGCGAAAAGGACGATGGCCGCCGTGGCGACCGGTTGGGATTTGGGATTTGGCACCTGGGATTTCGGCGCCCTCGGCGTCGTCAGCGGCAGGCTGCGCACCCGGGGCCGGACCGGAAATTCGCGCCAGAGACTCAACAGCAGGCAAACCAGCGCGGGCGCGAGCGCCCATTGGAAGCGCTCGATCTGGCGCACCTCCCGTTGCTCCTTGAACTCCCCGCGTTTGCCGGTCGCGACGGTGCGCTTGAGCAACGCGCCGAGATCGACCCAGGTGCTGGCATCGGTGTACACGCCGTCGGTCACCCGGGCGAGTTCCTGCAGCGTGCTGCTGTTCAGCTTGGACAGCACGACGGCGCCGCGCTCGTCCTTGACGTAGCCGCCGGCGCCGTCGGGGATGAACGAGCCTTCGGCCGTGCCCACGCCGAGCCCGATCACCCGGATGTTTTTTCGCCGCAGGTCGTCCGCCAAGCCCCGCCAGTCGTCGTCCAGGCTCTCGCCGTCGCTCAACACAATGAGGTAGCGGTCGGCCGAACTCCCGGCGCTGAAGGCGTCGAGCACCGCCCGCAGCATGGCGGCGTAGTTGGTGCCTCCCTCCGGCATGAAGGACGGCTTGAGCGACGGCAGAAACTCGTTGAGCACCTCGTAGTCCGCGCTCAGTGGCACCTGCAGAAAGGCCGTGCCGGCGAACACCACCAGCCCGACGCGTTCGCCGCGGAGACCGTCCAGCAGCCCCTGGATGAGCAGTCGGGCGCGCTCGAGGCGCGACGGCCGCACGTCGGTGGCCAGCATGCTGCGGGAGAGGTCGAGGGCGATCACGATCTCCCGCGACTGGTCGAACACCGGCTCGTCGACGCGGCCCCATTGCGGCCGGGCCAGCGCGAGCACGCCGAGGGCGAGTCCCAGCCACAGCAGCAGCCGGCCCCGCGTGGTGTGCCGGCCCGCCCCCACCGTCGCCTGGCGCGCGCCCGCCCACGCCCGCAGGATCTTCGGCCAGTCGCGGGCCGATCCGCCCTGGCCACGCCGGACTCCGTCCCAGACCGCGAGGGCGACGACGGGCACGAGCAGCCAGAGGAGAAGGGGCCAGTGGAAGATCACGGGTGGAAGGGCAGGGGCGCCGCCGCGGGGGCGCCGCGCGGGGCGGAACGGCGGAGCGACGGCCAGGCGAACAGGAAGCCGGCGGCCAGCAGCCCCGCCAGGCCTGGCACGGCGAACCAGGGGAAAAGTTCGGTCGTGAGGAGGTAGGACTTGGCCTCGAACTCGATCTTCTGGGCGCGATCGATGGCGGCGAAGGCGGACTGGATCGTGTCGGCGTCGCGCCCGCGGTAGAACCGGCCGCCGGTCAGGTCGGAGATCTGGATGAGGGTGTTCTCGTCGAGGTCGTTGAGCCGCGTGTCGTAACCGTAGATGCGCCCGCTGCGATCCATGATCGGCGCGTAGCTGTAGCCGTCCTTGCCCGCGCCGATGGTATAGACCGGGATCCCCCGGGACCGGGCGATCTCGGCGGCCTGCATCGGCTGGAGCACGCCGGAATTGTTGGAGCCGTCGGTGAGCAGCACGACGAAGGCGCCCATCCGGCGGCCGCCCTGTTCGCGCTTCGCCTGCTCGAGCCGGGTCAGCGCGACGCCCAGGCCGTCGCCGATCGCAGTGGCCTTGGGGTCGATCACGCCGATTTCCATCCGGTCGAGCTGGCGGTCGAGCCACTCGTGGTCGAACGTGAGCGGGGCGAGCGTGTAGGCCTGGGAGGCGAAAACCACGACGCCGATGCGGTCGTTCGGCCGGTTGCGCACGAAGGCGCGCACCACGGGCTTGATGACCTGGAACCGGTTCGGCCCCGCGCCGGGGCGGGCGTTGTCCTCGTAGGTCATGCTGCCGGACAAGTCGATGGCGAGCATCAGATCGTAGCCCTGCTGGTGCACCTCGCGCTTGTCATCGACCCGCTGCGGGCGGGCGAGGGCCGCGACCAGCAGCACGAGCCCGGTCACGCCGAGGCCGATCGGCGCGTGCGAGGTGCTGAGCAGGGACTGCCGGTACCAGGCGCCGGCAAAGGGCACGATGAGCGCCGGCACGCCGCGCCGCCCGCGCAGCCACAACACCAGCGGGATGATCAGCAGCGCCGCGAACCACCACGGATCCTTGAAGATGTAGTTGTTCCAGCTCATGTCAGCGCGGCGAGGACGCCGCTGAGGCTCCAAGTGCCAAGAGAACCCTGGATCGGCTGGCGCGAAAACTGATCGGTCTGGCGGCTCATGTCCTGGAACTTGGTACTTGTCACTTGGTACTTAACCCCGTCGGCGGGTTCTCATCCGCGCATGGAAGAAGCGGACGAGGGCGTCGAGGCGCGCCTGCTCGGTGCTCACCACCAGGCGGCTGAGGGGATCGGGAAACAGCGCACGGTAGACGGTCTCGCGCCGCTGGACCCACTCGGCGTGACCGGCCCGCTGGACGGCCGACCCATCGAGCGTCACCAGACGCCCGGCCAGCGGATCGTAGGCGGTCACCGCGTCGCTCAGGGGAAGCGCCCGGTCCCACGGATCGTCGACGCGGAATCCCATGGTCTGGTACCGACGCTGCACCACGCCCCAGCCTTCGGGCGGGTCCCGCGGCGGGAAGTCGGAGAGCCAGATGAGAATGCTGTGCTTGGGAGCGGCGCGGGCGATGAGCTGCCAGGGAATCTCGGATTCCGGCCGCCGGTCCCCGGGAACGGTGGCCGCCCCGGTGATCCCGGGGGCTTTGCCCGCGGCGTCGCGTCCGGGAAGCAAGGGCGGCGCATCGGGCGACGCCGGCATGGCGGCCGCGAGCGGCGGCGGCGGCGCGCCGAGCAGCGTCGAGGCGGCGTGCAGGATCGGACCCCGCCCGCGCACCGGCTCCTTGACCAGGTAGC
>JBAIXJ010000204.1:0-2393 GCA_037916645.1 Opitutales bacterium
AGTTCGTCGATCAGGGCGTCGATGGAAAAGCCGCTCGCGGGCAGCCGCCACGCGGGATTGCGCCAGGCGGCGGCGGCGGGCGCGGGGGCGCCGCCGAGGTGGGCGAAATCGAGCGGCGCGCCGCCCCCGAAGATCACCGCCCGCTCGATCTCGTTGGCGAGTTCGCGTACGTTGCCCGGCCAGCGCTGCGCCAGCAGGCGCGCCTCGCCCTCGGGCGTGATCCGCAGATTCCGGAGCCGGTGGCGCGCGGCCAGGCGCTCGAGGAGATGTTGCGCCAGGGCCACGACATCGGTGCCGCGCTCGCGCAGCGGCGGCAGGACGATCCGCAGCAGGTTGAGGCGGTGGAAGAGGTCCTCCCGGAAGGCGCCGTGCTGCACCAGGTCGGCAAGCGGCCGGTTGCTGGCGGCGATCAGCCGGGCGTCCACCGGGATTTCGCGGGTGCCGCCGAGCCGCCGGACGGTGCCGTCCTCGACGGCCGTGAGCACCTTGGCCTGCGTGCCGGGCGTCAGGAGGCCGATCTCATCAAGGAACAGCGTGCCGCCGTCCGCGGCCTCGAACAGCCCGAGGCGCGCGTTTTTCGCGTCGGTGAAGGCGCCGCGCTCGTGGCCGAAGAGCTCGGACTCGGCGAGGGTCTCCGGCAGCGCCGCGCAGTTGAGCGCGATGAACGGCCGGCCGGCGCGGGGCCCCTGCTGGCAGAGCCAGCGCGCGAGGAGGCTCTTGCCCGTGCCGGTTTCGCCCTCGATCAGCACGGCCGGCAGACGGCGCTCGAGGCGCCGGTCGGCGTCGAGGATCTTGTCCATCTGGCCCCGCACCGCCCCGAGGCTGCGGCCGAAAAAGATCCGCCCGGCCACGGCGTCCGGCTCCGCGCCGCGATGCTCGTCGCGCCGGACGGACCGGCGGACGGCGCGGCAGCGCAGGAAGGCGAGGGGCGCCTCCTCGGGCTCGAAGGGTTTGGCGAGGTAGTCGCCCGCGCCGAGGCGCATCGCCTCGACCGCCCGCTGCACGCCGCCGAACGCGGTCATCACGACCACACCCGTGTTCTCCGAGAACGCGCCCTCGCGCAGCAGCGCCAGCGCGTCGCCGTCGGGCAGGTTGAGATCGATCAGGGCGAACTCGAACGCGAGCCCGCCGAGCAGGCGGCGCGCCTCCGCGAGGGTGGTGGCCTCGGTGACCTGCGCGCCGGCGCGGCGCAGGTGGGCGGCCAGCCGTTTCCGCAGGGGAGCGTCGTCCTCGAGCAGCAGGACGTCGCAGCCGGGCGGGAGCGCGGATTCGTCAGCCATCGCGCCCCGTACCTCGCGCCAAGCCGGCGCAGATTTCAATTCAAATCCCGGCCCGGCCCCGCGTCAGGCACCCGGATCGGCGGGCAGCTCCACGCTGCGATGGGTGCGCGCGGATTCGCGCGCGGCGTCGAGGATCTCCGTCACGACCAGATTCGTCGCCAGCGAGGAGAGCGGATGTTCGGGGCTCTCGCCGCGGACGACGGCCTCGAGGTTGCTGAGCGGGTCGCGTTGGCCGGGCGCGAGCGGCGGCGGCGGGAGTGCGGTCGTTTCGCCGGAGGGCTTCCGCAGCCGGAGGGTCGCGCGGTCGGGCACGAGGATCTCGCCGGTGACGCCGTAGAGGTCCATGTCCTTCCGCCCGACCGGCCAGTTCCACGAGGCCTGGATGATGCCCTCGGCGTGCGGGTACTCGAGGATGATCGTGGCGTCGTCGTCCACCTTGGGATAGACTTCGGGCTTGAGCTGCTGCGTCACGGCCGTGACGCGGAGCGGGCGCCGGCCCTGCATCAGCCAGGTGATGAGGTCGGCGCCATAGCAGCCGAAATCCATCAGCGCGCCGCCGCCGTTGAGCACGGGGTCGGTCAGCCAGACGAGGAACGACTCGGGGCAGCCGATCTCCTTCGGTCCCTGGTGGCCGCTGCGGACGACGATCTTGCGCAGTTCGCCGACGGCGCCCTGCCCGAGCGCCAGCTCGTAGGCGAGCGCATTCGACGGGTACCACGTCGTCTCGTAGTTCACGATGACGTGGATCCCGTGGGCCCGCGCGGCCGCGGCCATGGCGCGAGCGTGTTCGAGCGAGACGGCGAGCGGCTTCTCCATCATCACGTGCACGCCGCGGGCAGCGCAGGCCTCGACGACCTGCTTGTGCTCAAAGGTCGAGGTGAACACCGCGACCGCCTCCGGCCGGGCGGCCGTCAGCATGGTCTCGAGGTCTGAGAAGAGCATGCCCGGGGCAAGGTGGAACCGGCCGGCATACTGCGCCGCGAGCGCCGGCTTCGATTCGACCACCCCGACGACCTGCACGTCCGCGCGGGCCAGCGCGTCCGCCAGGAAGCCGTCGACGTGCCCGTGATCGAGTCCGACGATGGCGAGCCGGAACGCCGGCGCGGGCTCCGC
>JBAIXJ010000205.1:0-4212 GCA_037916645.1 Opitutales bacterium
ACGAACACCTCGTCGACGCCCAGCTCCCGCCGCAGCCGCCGGGCCACCTCCTGGCTCGCGCCGCAGCCTGCATCGTCGCAGTAGACCACCACCCGCCGGCCCGGGCGCCACGCCTGGATGATCGCCGGGAGCTCGGCTTCCCACCGCGGCTCGCTCAACGGCAGCGCGCCCGGGATGTGCCGCGCCTCGTAGTCCGTCGCGGGCCGCGCGTCGACCAGCAGCGCGGGTTCCCGCCAGCCGGCCACCTGCGCCCAGGTCACGCCCGGCGCGCTCGCGTCCGCCAGCGACCACGACGGCCGGCGCGGATGCCAGGCCGCCGCGAGCAGCGCCGGCACGAGCGCGGCCGCCAGCAGCGCGGCCGACTGCCGCAGGGAGCGGCGGAAGATGGTCTGGCTTCCCTTCATCGCAGCCGCTACTTCACCGCGACATAGACGATGTAGATCTGCGGGCGGCCGCCGATCTCCGCCTTCAGGCGCACCGCGGAGTCCACGGCCTGCCCGGTGCCCGCCGGCTTGACCGCGAGCCGGTAACGGCCGCCGCCGTCCGGTTGCAGCGCCGCTGTGAAAGCGTCGCTGTCACACGTGACGCCGGCCAGCGATGTCTTCGCCGGTTCCGCGACCGTGATCTCCACGCTCTTCTCCGCCGCCGCGTCGCCGACCCGCCAGAACAGGAACCGCGGCGCGATGGCCACCGGCTCCGGGATGTCGAGGGTCATGGTCAACTCCACGAACCGCTGGGCCGCGTCGTCCGTCTCCACGGCCACGCTGCGCCGCAGGTGCCCGACGTAGCCCGCCAGGGCCATCTGCACCCGGATCTCGCCGGTTTCGCCCGGCGCATAAACCCACTTGCCCGGCTCCGCCGCCATGCAGCCGCAGCTCGGATCGAGCGAGAGGATGCGCACCGGCTGGTCGCCGGCATTGCGGAAGGGAAACACCGCCACCGCCGTCTCCTGGCCGATCTCGGTCTTGAGCGCGAGGTCCCGGATCTGCCAGACCAGCGAGGCCGGGCATGGGGTCGCCCCGAGCGCCATGAGCAGGAGACTGGACGCGATCTTCATTGACCCGAAAATCTGGCGCATAACGGCGTCCTGGCCAGTCCAATCAGCCGCGCCGGGCGGTCGCCACGCCGTTGGACTTATCGCCCAAACCGCATTACGTGATCGACAACCCGACGCACGCTCCGGGTTGACCCTCAACGGACGCGCCCCGCGCGGAGCCCCGGCCTTCCCCCGGGGCGGCCCCGTGGCGGTGGCCGTTCACCAACCCTGAACCTGGAATGCCCACGTCATGAAAGTATCCCGTAAGCCCAACGCATGGTATGGATGGACGCCGGACCGTCCGGACCAGCGCGACAAACTCTACGCGGCCATCGCCGCCCCACCCAAAAAGCTGCCGCCCTCCGTCGATCTGCGATCAGGATGCTCGCCGGTCGAGAATCAGGGCCAGCTCGGCAGCTGCACCGCCAACGCCCTGGTCGGCGCCCTGGAGTTCCTCGAGAAGAAGGCCGGCAAGCCGGCGACCGACCTCAGCCGTCTGTTCATCTACTACAACGAGCGGGCGCTCGAGGGCACGGTGAGCGAAGATTCCGGCGCCCAAATCCGCGACGGCGTCAAGACGCTGGTCAAGCAGGGCGTCTGCACGGAGAAGCTCTGGCCCTACGTCATCACCCAGTTCACAACCAGGCCGCCGGCGGGCTGCTACACGCAGGCGCTCACCCACCAGGTGATCTCCTATCACCGCATCGTGTCGCTGCAGGAGATGAGGAGCTGCCTGGCCGAGGGCTATCCGTTCGTCTTCGGCTTTACGGTCTACGAATCGTTCGAGTCCCCGGCGGTGGCGAAAACCGGCAAGCTCAATCTGCCCAAGAAATCGGAGAAGACGCTCGGCGGCCACGCGATCATGGCGGTCGGCTACAACGACGCCACCCAGCGCCTGCTCATCCGCAACTCGTGGGGCGCCGACTGGGGCCTGGGCGGCTACTTCACCATGCCGTACGCCTACGCCAGCAACTCGAACCTCGCCGACGACTTCTGGACGCTGCGCGCGATGGAGAATCCGTAGCAAGCGCGGTCCGGTTAGGGTACGACAGGGTTTGGGTCTGAGTTAGGTTTAGGTCATTGCGCGGCCCCCTCATTCCCTTACTCCCTTATTCCCTCACCCTCCGCCCGGCGTCAGCCGCGATTCACGAGTAATCGTGACTTGCCTGCGCCGGCAGCCCGGGATCGGGCAGGGCGATGATCTCCTCCGCCATGATGTGGATCACGCCCTGCTCGTTCTGCACCCGGCCCGTGATGACCAGCGCCGGCTCGAGGTTGATGACGAGCCGCGCCTCCTCGAACAGCTTCGGCCGCACGATGGCGTTGGCCAGCCCCGTCTCGTCCTCCAGGGTGATGAAGCAGAATCCCTTGGCCGTGCCGGGCCGCTGCCGCGTGATCACGGCGCCGCCGATCTGGATCCGCGCGCCCGGCGCGGCCCGCGGCAGGTCCGCGGCCGGCCACAGGTCGGGGAAGCGGGCGCGCAGGAGCCGCATCGGGTGGACGCCGGTCGTCAGCGACAGGTGCGCGTAATCCGCCTGCAGCCGCTCCAGAAAGGTCATGCGCTCCAGCGGGGACAACGCCGGCCCGGCGGGGTCCTCCGCCACGGCGCGGAACAGGTCGTCCTCGGCCCGCACCGTCTCGACCTCCCACAGCGCCGCCCGGCGGTGCCCGGCCAGCGCGTTGAGCGCGCCCGCGCCGGCGAGCGCCCGCCGCTCCGCGGGGTTGAAGGAGGTGCGCTGGAAAAAATCCGTCAGCGAGGTGAACGGCTGCTCCTGGCGCGCCGCCAGCATGGCCTGCACCGCCGCGGCCCGCACCCCGTGGACGGAGGCGACGCCGAGCCGGATCGCCGTGTCGCTCTCGACGCGGCAGAGCTCGTCGGATGACTGCACGCACACCGGCCGGACCGTCACGCCGTGCCGCCGCGCATCCTGCACCAGCGTCGCCGCGCTGTAGAAGCCCATCGGCTGATTGTTGAGCAGTGCGGCGAAGAACACCGCGGGCCGGTGCACCTTCAGCCACGCCGAGGCGTAGGCGATCAGGGCGAACGAAATCGCGTGGCTCTCCGGGAAGCCGTAGAGGGCGAACGAGGCGAGCGACTGCAGGAGGTATTCGACCGCCGCGTCCCCCACCCCGTGCCGGCGGAGCGCCGCGCCCAGTTTCACCTTCATGCGCTCGAGCCGCTCCTGCGACCGCGTGAACCCGATCGCGCGCCGCATCTCGTCGGCCTCCGCCGCGCTGAAGCCGCCCAGCTCCATCGCCAGCCGCAGGATTTGCTCCTGGAACAGCACCACGCCCAGCGTCCGCTCCAGGATCGGCCGGGCGCGCTCGTCGGGATAGGTCACCGGCTCCTTCCCCGCCCGGCGCCGCAGGTAGGGGTTGACCGCGTTGCCCTGGATCGGCCCGGGCCGGATGATCGCGACCTCGATCGCGAGGTCGTAGAAATGCTCCGGCTTCATGCGCGGCAGCGTCGACATCTGCGCCCGCGACTCGATCTGGAAGACGCCGATTGTGTCGGCCTCCTGGATCAGCTGGAAGGTTGCGGGGTCGTCCTTGGGCAGCTGCGCCAGGTCCACCGGTTGGCCGCGCTGCGCGCAGATCGTGAGGGCGTCCTGCAGCACCGCCATCATGCCGAGCCCGAGGAGGTCCACCTTGACGATGCCCATGTCCTCGCAGTCCGACTTGTCCCACTGCAGGACGGAGCGCCCGGGCATCCGCGCGTTCTCCAGCGGCACGAACCGGTCGAGCGCGCCGGCGCTCAGGACCATGCCGCCCGAGTGCTGCCCGAGGTGGCGCGGCAGGCCGTACACCTGCCGGCAGGTCTCGAGCAGCGCCGGCAGGCGCGGATGGTTCGCGCTGACGCCCGCGAGTTTCAGCTGCTCCTGCAACTGCAGCGTGTGCGGGTAGTCGCCGCCGTGGAACAGGCTCGAGAACCGGTCGAGCACGTCGTCGGGCAGTCCGAGCACCTTGCCCACCTCCCGCATCGTGTTCCGCCCCTTGAACGTGATCACGTTCGCCGTCATCGCCGCACCCCGCCGGCCGTAGCGGCGGTAGACCTCCTGGATCACCTCCTCGCGGCGGTCGCCGCTCGGCAGGTCGAGGTCGATGTCCGGCCAGTCGGTCCGGCCCTCCGACAGGAACCGCTCGAAGAGCAGCTTGCTCCGCACGGGGTCGACCGC
>JBAIXJ010000206.1:0-1981 GCA_037916645.1 Opitutales bacterium
CGTAATCGCCGCTCTTGATCATCGCCGTGGCGTCGGCGACCAGGGTTTTGACCTCCGGCACGTCAGCGAAATTACGCTGGAGCACGAACCCTGCGACGACGTTCTTGGCCGTCTTGAACGCGGTGAGTTGCCCGGCGGTCAGCTTGGCCGCGCCGATCTTGTCGAGAGCCGCGAGGGCGTTGCTGTCCTGGCCGACCTTGAGGGACGACAGCACGTCCTTGGCGAGCGACGCGTAGTTGATCTGGGTGAAGTCGAACGAGGAGATCAGGCCCTTGACGCCGCTGACGACGTCCCCGGGAAGCTGCGATTCCCCGGCAGGCTGGCCCGTGAGTTGCGACGCGGCGGAGGTGAGGTCGGGGGCGGCGGGCCGCACCGAGGCCGTGATGGCGGCGAGCGCGGCGCCCGCGAACAAAAGCTGGAAGATGCGGGAGTTCATAGGTCGTCATTCTGACGCGCGAGCCCCGCGGCGGCAAACCCGATCCGCGCGAACAGATCCGGCGAACGGGGGCGAGCCGAGGTTCCGGCGCGGCCGGCGCCGCCGACCGCAGGGTCCTTGCGGAACGCATGAACGACGGGACGCCGGGATTGCATTCTGACATTGAAGGTGAGGCGCGATGGCGGAGCGCGAAAATCCACGCCAACAGGGCGGGAGAAAAGATCGGCTGAAGTCGTTGCTGAATCGGGGGTGGGGAAGCGGGCCGGAGAACAGGCGGCCGAGGCGGAACCCCTCCGACCATGCTGAGTCCATCGGCCCATGCGGAGAATCCTAACAGCACTGGCGGTGCTGTTCGTCCTCCAGGTGATCTTCTCCGGGTGCGTCCTTGTGGACCCGGACGACTACCACCGCGAGCATCACGAATGGTACCACGACGAGGGTCACGACCGCGACTGATCGCGACGCCCGCCTTTCGCCGCCGGCCTCCGGCTGCTGCGAAGCCGCGGGGGAGCAGGGGAGGAACCGCTCGTGACCTGGCGAGCGGCCGGGGCGCGGAGTTGGTCGCCGTCGGCGGGAAAGCGTCAAAGCCGTCCTGGTTCGGGACGGGGAGGGTGCCCCTGCACGTGGAGGAGCCCGCGATGGGCGGCCGTCATGACGCCAGGGGCGCTTTCCGGGCGCGGCGCAGAAGGACGATGCCCCAGATTCCCAGGGCCAACGGCACGACGAGCAAGAACGCCGGGAACAGAAAGACGCACTGGAGAATCGTGCCGCCGGTGGTCAGCCGCTGGCGAAGCAGGCCGACGATGCTCGGTACGAGGATGATAACGGCGGGAAATAGGACGAAGACCAACACCAGGCCGAAGAGTCGTTCCGAGTCGAAATGGCTGCCCGGCGGAAAATAGGTGGTCGCCCAGGTGAAAATTCCGGCCATGAACAGGAGCACCGAGAAGATGAGGGTGGCGATCAGATAAGCCCGCTCGCTGGATTTCATGGGCATGCGGGCCGGGCGTGGCCGGCCGGAGGTTCTGTAGGAGCTTTGGGTCGGCCGGGCAATCACGTATCCCGGGGCGAGGCGCGGGGCGGAACCCCCGTCAAGATCACGGTGACCGCCCGGGCGCTCCGACCGCGAACGAAGAGCTGACGCCGGGAGCCGGCAGCGGCGGTGCCGGGCGCCGCCGGCCGGGGGGCGGAAACGACGTAAAGGAGAAGTGAATGAGCGGAATTGCCGGGGTATCGACCCTAACCGGCCGCGCCTCGCCGCCGCATTTCGGGTTGGCCGGTGAAACTCCTGCCGGAGAATGCCGTCAAAGGACGCGATGGCACTCATTCTCGTTATCGACGATGAGGAGTTGGTCCGCATGACGGTGAGCAAGGCGCTCCGGGCGTCGGGGTTTGACGTCGTGCCGGCGCGCGACGGCCCGGAGGGCATCGCGCTGTTCCGGCAATGCGCGATCGATCTGGTCATCACCGACGTGCGGATGCCGGGGCTGAGCGGCCCCGAGGTGCTCCGGGCCCTGCAGGCGATCCGCCCCGGGGTTCCCGCGA
>JBAIXJ010000207.1:0-1532 GCA_037916645.1 Opitutales bacterium
TACCCCCACCCCGCCGGCGGCGGCGCCGTCCGGTCCGGACGACCGCTTCCCGCCGGGCATTCCCTACATCGTCGGCAACGAGGGCGCCGAGCGGTTCAGCTTCTACGGGATGAGGCAGATCCTGTACATCTACCTCACCTCGCTCTTCGTCGGCTTCGTCGCCGAATCCGCGGTGGCGCCGGACCAGCTCGCCGAGGCCAAGGTGCACGCCACCCAGGTGGTCCACCTCTTCAACGCCGGCGTGTACCTTTTCCCGATGATCGGCGCGATCCTCGCCGACCGCCTGCTCGGCAAGTACCAGGTGATCTTCTGGGTCTCGCTGATCTACTGTGCCGGCAACGGCGCCATGGCGCTGGCCGGGCATCTCGGCGCCACCGGCAACCTCAACCTCACCACCGTCGCGGCGTTCGCCGGCCTGACGCTCATCGCCCTCGGCTCCGGCGGCATCAAGCCGTGCGTGTCGGCCAACGTCGGCGACCAGTTCACGGCGCAGAACGCCCACCTGGTCACGCGGATCTTCCAGATCTTTTATTTCATCATCAACTTCGGGTCGTTCTTCGCGTCGCTGCTGACCCCGTGGCTCTACCAGGCCTTCGGACCGGCCGTGGCATTCGGCGTGCCCGGCGTCCTCATGGCGCTGGCCACCCTGGTCTTCTGGCTGGGCCGCCGCAAATTCGTCCGGGCCCCGCCGCGGCCCGGCGGCCGGCTCGGCCTGCTGGATTTCCTGGCCTCCTCGTTGCTTGCCTCGCCGCTGCTCGTGCTCGTGGCCGTGGGCGCCACGGTCGCGGAGGAAGTGGTCCGGGCGGCGATGAATCCGGCGGCGGGAGCCGTGGCGGCGGCGTTGCGGCACATTGCCGGCGGTTACTGGCCCCACGCGCTCGGCGCGGCCGGCGGCTTCGCGGCGGGCGTGATCCTGTTCGTGATCCGCCAGCAGATCCAGCAGGACACCGGCTTCTTCGCGACGCTGCTCTTCTGCTGGCGCCAGCGCTCGACCCGGCGGGCGGGCGAGGATTTCTGGGCGCCGGCCCGGGCGCGGTTCGGCGACGAGATCGCCGACGGCCCGCCGGCCGTGCTCCGCATCATCGTCGTATTCTCGATGGTCAGCGTCTTCTGGGCGCTGTTTGACCAGCACTCGTCCACGTGGATCGAGCAGGCCAAGGCGATGGACCTGACACTGCGCGTGCCGGAATGGACTTTCTTCTGGGCGGCGTGGATCGCCGTACCCGCCATCGCGATTTACGGCCTCGTCTGGCTGATCCTGTGGGTTTCCAACGTCCGCGTGCCGCGTGCGGCGACGTGGATCGTCCTCGGCCTCCTCCTTGCGAGCAGCATCGTCCCGCTCTGGCTGCAACTGCGCCACGGCACGCACACGGTGATCAATCTCCTGCCGGCGCAGATCGCGGCGACCAACCCGCTGCTGGTCATGATCATCATCCCGCTGCTGAACGTGCTGGTCTACCGGCCGCTGGAACGCCGGGGCCGGCCGCTCAAGCCGCTTCAGCGCATGACCATCGGCATGTTCCTGGCCGCGT
>JBAIXJ010000208.1:0-2496 GCA_037916645.1 Opitutales bacterium
AGAGGCACGTCGGCCCGGCCGGCTTCGACGCGACCTGGGAGATCTCCGAGTTCAGCCGCGGATTTCCGCAGACCTGGGCCAGCCGCGCCGCCAACGGATCCGAGTGGGTGGAGCAGATCGAGGCGGCAGGATTCGGCGTGGCGTTCACGCAGCCGGTCGACGGCTACCGCCTCGCCGAGCGGGCGCAGAAGTACGCGCTGCTGTTCTTCGTCCTGGTGTTCGCGGTGTTCTTCCTGTTCGAGATGACGGCGGCGCTGCGCATTCACTGGCTGCAGTACGGGCTGGTCGGCGCCGCCCTGTGCCTGTTCTTCCTCGGGTTCCTGGCGCTCTCGGAATTCATGGCCGTGGGCCTGGCGTACGCCGTGGCCGCCGCGGCGTGCACCGGGCTCGTGTCGCTCTACGCCTGGAGCTTTCTCAAGACCGGCCGGCGCACGCTGTCCATCCTGGGCGGGCTGGCCGCGACCTACGGCTACCTTTACTTCGTGCTGCGGTCGCAGGACTACGCCCTGCTCGCCGGCACGGCCGCGCTGTTCGCCCTCCTCGCGCTCGTGATGTACGGCACCCGGCGCATCAACTGGTACGAGCTGGACGGCGGCCCGGTGGTGGGATCGGAGTCAGTCAAGCCGGTTCCGAACTAGCCCAGGCGAAAGACTTCACGGAGACGACGGGCGATCTGCAGCTGACGGGCCGAGGACACGTGGCCGACGACGGCGCTGGCGCGCGCCTTGGAGATCGTGTGGATGAAAAGGCAGTTGGCAGTGGTCTTGTATTCGAGGCCATCCGCCGAGTTGAGATAGACCCGATGTGCCGCCACGGATTCCGCCGGCTTGAGCTTGGTGCAGTAGAGGACATTGATCTTGGCCGCGTCGGTGGCGGCACAAACTTCCGGCGGAGAAAGCACCACCGCCGGGTGCTCGTCGCGGTCATCCTCGTTGATGCGCGCCCTGATGATGTCCCACTGCGTGAAGGTCATGCCGTCCCGTCGGTACGGGCCCCGCTAATTTCCGTGAGGTCTTGTGCGGTCAGCCGGAAATGGCCCGTAGGCCGGTGGGGGACCGGCTCTGCCGGTGGATCGTATACCAGCTGGAAGCGGTCGTCGCCGTGCTGGAGGTAAACGACATCACCCCGTTTCGCACGCGCGCCGACGCGGGCGAAATTGCGCTTGGCCTCGCTGAAACGGATGATGGTGGCCACGAGTCCCGAGTGAGTCCCGCCAGGTACCCGTGTCAAACCCAAAGCTGGGTTACCTCCTCACAACAGCGAGCTCTGCTCGCCACCGGCGGGCTTGAAGCCGACGGCCTGGTAGCCCTTGGGCGTGAGCATGCGGCCTTGCGGCGTGCGCTGGAGGTAGCCCTCCATGATCAGGAAGGGCTCGTGGACCTCCTCAAGCGTGTCGGCCTCCTCGCCGACGGCGACGGCGATCGTGTTCATGCCGACCGGCCCGCCGCCGTAGTGCTCCGCCATGACGCGCAGGACGCGCTTGTCCATCTCGTCGAGGCCGCGGGTGTCGATCTCGAGCAGCTCGAGCGCCGCGGTGGCGACGGGGCGGGTGATGCGGCCCTGCGCCCGCTCCTGCGCGTAGTCGCGGATGAAATAGATGAGGTTGTTGGCGATGCGGGGCGTGCCGCGGGCCCGGGTGGCGATTTCGCGCGCACCGTCGTCGTCGATCTCCACCTTGAGCAGCCGGCACGAGCGGCGCACGATGCCGACGAGCGTGCCGGCGTCGTAGTAGTCGAGACGGGTCTGCAAGGTGAACCGGGAGCGCAGCGGCGCGGTGAGCAGGCCGGCGCGCGTGGTGGCGCCCACGAGGGTGAACCGCGGCAGGCTCAGGCGGACGCTCCGCGCGTTGGGCCCCTGGTCGATCATGATGTCGAGCCGGAAGTCCTCCATCGCCGAGTAGAGATATTCCTCGACGGTCTTCGGGATGCGGTGGATCTCGTCGATGAACAGCAGGTCGCCGTCCTCCAGGTTCGTGAGCAGGCCGGCGAGGTCGCCGGCCTTCTCGATCACCGGCCCGGAGGTCACGCGCACGTTGCGGCCCATCTCCGCGCCGAGGATGAAGGCGAGGGTGGTCTTGCCGAGGCCGGGCGGGCCGCTGAACAGGATGTGGTTGAGCGCCTCGCCGCGCTTGCGCGCCGCGCCCACCATGACCTTGAGCCGCTCCACGGTTTTGGGCTGGCCGGCGAAGTCGGCGAACGCGAGCGGCCGCAGGGCCGCCTCGGCGGCGCTGACCGGCGTGCCCAGGGTGGCCTCGATGAAGCCGACGCCCGTCGCGGGCGTGGCCGCGACGGTCTTGGGTTTTGGGTTTTGAGTTTTGGGTTGGGACACGGCGGTCACTTCCATTCCACCTCGGCGCCGAGGGCCTGGAGATTCTCCACGAAACGGGGATGGGCGCGCTTGATGATCTCGGCGTTGCGCACCACGCTGCGCCCCGGGATGCTGGCCGCCACCATGTACAGCGCGACGGCGGCGCGGATGACGTAGGGCGCCTCGACG
>JBAIXJ010000209.1:0-17572 GCA_037916645.1 Opitutales bacterium
TCTCGTTCTTGTAGATCAGCGGCCAGAGATAATAACGGTCCCGCTCGACGTTGGGCTTCTCCTTCCACCCGAAGAGCGGCCAGAGGGCGAATCCGTGGTAACCGTCGCCCTCGATCGATTTGATGAATGGCCAGGGCGTGGCGGTGGTCACGACGCCCCGGCGTTCAAAACGGCCGTAGAAGGGAAACAGCGTCCACGACAATCGGTCGTAGCCGAGGCGATCCTGCATCGTGCCGTGAAGCGGAAACACCGCATGGTAGGACGTCGCCGGGTCGCCGGTGTCCCGGGAGAAATAGAACGGCCAGATATCGAAATGGCGCACCCCGGCGGCGTGCGGATCCTTGGGCCCGGCGAAATTGACCAGTTCGAACAGGCTCCAGCGGCTGTCCGTGGCACTCTCGCGGTGGGTCAGCAGCGGATAGAACCAGTCGGTCTCGGCGGTGCCGGCATCGGGGTCGTTCCAGAAGACAAAAAACGGCCGGAACCCGCCCGCCTGGTTCCCGTCCGCGCCGGTCCGGCCGAAGAAGAGCGGTCCGCCTCCCTGCCAGGAATCGACGCGAACTGCGCCGATCGCGCTGTCGGGGGTAGTTTGCGCGACGCCGGCCGGCCACCAATTGACCTCCTCGGCTTCAGCCGGAAAGCCGAATGAGCCGCTCAAGCCAAGAAGAGCGATGAGCCCAAGTGCGCGCATGAATCGAAGTCTGACGGGTGCTGATCACTGCCGGGTCCGGCCGGTCGGGTGGTGTGTCGGCAACCACCTGATTCGACGGATTTAAGGTTGTCTAATTAGCAGCCGAGCCCTTACGTGCAAATTCTATGTTACTACCGGTGCCGGCGCGTAATGTTCCCGTTCGTCAACTGCGGAAGGGAGCGCGGCGTGCGTGCGGAGCCCGGACCGGACCCGGGGCCGCGACCGCCGCCGGCCATCGGCGGGGGAGGCGGGTATGCGGATAAGCGGTGGTGTGGGCCGGGGGGTCCCGTTGCTGGTGCCCAAAGGCGGCGGGGTGCGGCCGGCCACCGATGGCATGCGGCAGGCCGTCTTCTCCAGCTTGGGAGCCCAGGTCGTGGGCGCGACGTTCTGGGATCTGTTTGCGGGCAGCGGCGCCTATGGGCTGGAGGCGCTGAGCCGGGGCGCCGCCGGCGGCGTGTTTGTCGAACGCGATGCGCGGGCCGCCGCGGTGATCGAGCGGAACCTCGCGGCCGTCGCGCGGAGTCTGGGCCACGAGGTGGACACGGCCGCGGTCGTGACCGCCGACGCTCTCGCCTGGATCCCCCCCGCCGGCGGAGCGACCGCGGACCTCGTCTTCGTCGATCCGCCCTACGATCTGGTCGCCGGAGCGGCCCCGGTGCTGTTCGAGCGCATGGGGCGGTTCCTGGCACCGAAGCCCCGGGCGCTGATTCTCTTTGAAATTCCCGGCGAGATCAGCCTCACGCCACCCGGCTGGGAGTGCGTGAAGCGGCTCGGCAAGGGTCGCCGCCAGCCGACAGTTGCGGCCTTCCGGAGGGCCTGACTCGAGGCGGGGCCGCTACATCCGGCCCAGCCGGGCCTTGACCAAGGTCACCGCCGCCGTGACCGCAACCTCGGTTCGCAGCACGCGCGCCCCCAGATGTGCGAGGGTGAAACCGGCGCCGCGCAGCCATGCCCGCTCGGCATTTGACCAGCCGCGTTCCGGACCGAAGGCGAGCACGATTGCCGGCGGCAGCGCGCCCGGGTCGGCGTCCGGCTGCCAGCGCGCCATCGCCTGGGCGGCCTCGTAGTGATCCAGGGCCAGGCGCAGCGTCCCGCCGGGCGAGGCGCCGATCACGTCGCGGAGGTGCCGGCCATGCGTGACTTCGGGCAGGCGGGTGTCGAAGGCCTGCTCCGCACCCGCCACGAGCTGCCGCCGCCACTCGTCGGACGTCCACAACGTGCTGTGCGCGTAGCTGGGCTCGCATTTCTCGGTCAGCACAAAGTGCATCGCGGCGACGCCGAGCGAGGTGCCGTCGCGCAGGATGTCGCGGGCGGTTTGGGGCCGCGGGAGACCGACCACCAGCGTGATCGGATCCAGCGGCGGCGGCGCCCCGGCCTCCCAGGTGAACGAAAGCGCCAGCCCGTCCGGCGTGACCGCGGCCAGCGTGCCCTTGCCCCGTCGACCGTTGACGACGCCCGCGTCAAACGTGTCGCCTTCCGTTCGGCGCAGCACCTGAAGAAGGTGGACCGCGCGGGGGTCGCTCCGCGGCAGCGGGCGATCGATTTCCGCAGGCTCAAACAGGATCAGATTCACGCCGGGCGCGGACCGAGGTTTGTCACGTCATAGGGTGCGAGTCCCCGGTCGGTTGCGGGTTTCAGGCGGGGGCGATGCGGTCGATCTGCGCGAGCTCGTCGGGAGTGAAGCTCGGTTGGCGAAGGGCGCCGAGGCAGTCCTCGACCTGGCCGGGTTTGCTGGCTCCGACGAGCACTGAGGTGACGGCCGGTTGCCGCAGCACCCAAGCGAGCGCCATCTGGGCGAGGGTCTGGCCGCGCGCCTGGGCCACGGTCTGCAGTGCACGGATCTGCGCCAGCCGCGCGTCGGTGAGGTGCTCCGGGCGGAGGAAGCGGCGGTCGTGGCCGGCGCGGGAGTCGGCGGGGATCCCCGCCAGGTAGCGGTTGGTGAGCATCCCCTGGGCGAGGGGACTGAAGGCGATCGCCCCGATGCCCTCGCGCCGGAGAACGTCGAGCAGCCCCTGCTCCACCCAGCGGTCGAACAGGTTGTAGCGCGGCTGATGGATCAGGCACGGGGCGCCAAGTTCGCGCAGGAGCTGCGCCGCGCGCCCGGTCTGTTCCGGATTATAGTTGGAGATGCCCGCATACAGCGCCTTGCCGACGTGCACGGCGTGGGCCAGCGCCCCCATGGTCTCCTCGAGCGGCGTCTCGGGATCGGGCCGGTGGCTGTAGAAGATGTCGACGTAGTCGAGCCCCAGCCGGCGCAGGCTCTGGTCGAGGCTCGCCAGCAGGTATTTGCGGGAACCCCACTCCCCGTACGGCCCCGGCCACATGTCATAGCCCGCCTTGGTGGACACGACGAGTTCGTCGCGGTAGGGCGCGAGATCCTCGCGGAGTATCCGGCCAAAGGTCTCCTCGGCGGCGCCCGGCGGCGGGCCATAGTTGTTCGCCAGGTCGAAATGCGTGATACCCAGGTCAAACGATCGCAGGATCAGCGCCCGGCACGCGGCCGGCTCGGCCGACGCGCCGAAGTTGTGCCAGAGGCCGAGCGAGAGCCGCGGCAGCTTCAGGCCGCTGCGGCCGCAGGCGCGGTACAGCGCGGGGTTGTCGTAGCGGTTGGGGGCGGGTTGATGGGACATGCCGGCGCCAATCTGGAGGGTCCGTGCGCCGGAGTCCCGCCCGAACTTGGGCGTCGCGCCGGCTCAGAAGGGGAAATCGCCGGTCGGGACCGGAGCGACCACCTTCTTTTCCAGCGCCTTTTTGGCGCGTCCGTGGCGCTGGAGGCCGGTCACGGTGATCGCCTTGCGCGGCAGGACGGGGCAGGCGAATTCGCAGCCGCCGCATCCGATGCAGTAGTCGGGATTCAACTGGGGCAGGCGCAGGTTCTGGCCGTAGGGCACGGTCGTCACGGCCTGGGTGGGGCATTGCTCCGAACAGGCGGCGCAGTCGGTGCCCTTGGTTTTGACGATGCATTGCTCCACGTCGAGGTGGGCCTCGCCGATTTGGATCAGTTGTTTGTCGGCCAGGTCGATCCGACCCAACGCCCCGTCGGGACACACGGCGGTGCACTCCCGGCAGGTGTAGGTGCAGGGGCCCTTGGTGAAATCCAGCCGCGGCTTCATCATCCCAAGGAAGCCGTATTCGAGAAACGCCGGCTGCAGCACCTGGGTGGGACAAGCGCTGAGACACAGGTGGCAGGCCGTGCAGCGTTCGACGAACTGGTGGACGCCGCCGGCGCCGGGCGGGCAGATCGCCCGGCTGGGCTCCTTCGCCGCAGCCTGGTCGGAAGTCCTGGGCTCCTCGGCCGGTCGATCCCGGCCCCTCGCGTGGAGGCGGGGGGTGGCGAGGGCGACGCCCGCCAACATGATCTCGGCCAGGAAGGCGCGCCGCGGCGGACTCGCGGCCGACTCTGGTGCGATCGGGCGGGATCGCCGGACCCAGGAAAAACGGTAGCCGATGCCTTTTTCCGGGCAGGCGCCGAGGCAGTTGTAGCAGGCGACGCAGCGCGAGAAATCAATGGACTGCGCCCGCAGGTCGATGCACTGCGCCTTGCAGGCCGGCAGGCATTCCCCGCATTTGCCGCAGGCGTCGCGGTCGATCGTCAACCGGAACGCGGCCCGCCGCGCGAGCAGGCCGAACAGCGTGCCGACCGGACACAGGGTGTTGCAGTAGAGCCGGCCGCGCCAGGCGACGAGCACCACCAGCAACCCGAGGAGGAGCACCGGCTGGTGCAGCGCGCCCCAGCCAGCCCACTGCGGGTCGACACGGTAGAGGGTGCCGACGCCAAGGAAATTGGCCGCGCCGGCGACGAGGTTGTTCGCCAATATGACCACCGGCCGAAAGAGATCCGCGGCAATGCGTCCGAAATTGCTGAAGGGATCGACGAGCGAGAAGGTGAAGCCCCGCGCGCCCGCCACCACCCCGGCGACGGTGCCCCAAAGCACCAGGTGGCGAATCCAGGTCAGCGGTTGCGCGTAACGCCGGGCCGGGGGTTTTCCGCGGCGCCAGGGCGCGGCGAGCCGCGCGAGGACGTCCTGCAGGACGCCCAGCGGGCAGAGGGTCGAGCAGTAGATGCGACCGGCGACCAGGGATATCAGAGCCAGCACCAGCCACACGCCGATCATTCCGGCCATGAGCGCGGGTATGAACTGGGCGCTGGCGGGAAGCCGCCCGAACCACCAGGGAACGGCGTCGCGGAAATCGACCAGGGCCGCGGTCAGGGCGCCGGCGATCACCACCCCGGCCGCCACGCGCAGCCATTTGAGCCAACGGGACACGGGCTCAGCTCAGCTTGAAGCGGCGGATGTCGACTCTCTCGAGGTCCATCGTTCCCAGCTTCATGTCGGCCGCGAGTTTGATATAGCGCACCGTGGCGGGCTGGAGCCCCAGCATCTTGGCCGCCGCGGCGTCGAGGGCGACGATGTCCGTCGAGGCCAGCAGCGAGCGCATTTCCACCAGGTCGGCCGCGGAACGCCCGCGGGGGCCGTTGCGCAGCATCGGATGGTAGGCGTCGAGGATGTTGAGCGTCGGCTTCTGGAACGTGAGGAAGTCGGCGATGCACTGGTGGAGATCGTTGCGGTGCCAGAAGCGCCGGTCCCAGACGACGCCCATCAGGTTCTTCATCGCGGCCGACATGATGGCACCGCCATGGTCCTTCAGCACGGGCAGGTTGATGAACACGTCGCTGTCGAGCACGAGGGCGTGCACTTTGGCGGAACGCAGCACCACGCCGGCCGGGATGGCGACCTCGCGGTAATAGCTGGAGTCGTTGCCGGGAACAAGCTGGGCGCCGGTTTCCTTCGCCACCTGTTCCGCACCGCTCGCGACGTAGGCGCGCTGCCACTGATCCAGCGTGTGGTCGAAGATGCTGACGGACTTCGCGCCCGCGGCGAGACACAGGGTCACGGTCCGGCGCAGCAGATCGGGGTGGGTGTTGGATCCGTGCTCGGGCGGGGTGTCAAAGCTGATGTTGGGCTTGATGGCGACGGTCTGGCCTTTCTTGACGAACGCCTCCATGCCGCCGAGTTCCGCCATGGCCTTGTCAAGCATGGCGCCGCGACTGCCGTCGCGAACCGCGATGAGGAGGGAGCGGGCGCCGGCCGCGGGCGGGGCGGCGACCGGGGCGTTCGCGGCCGGTTCCGCGGCGGCCACCCGCCGGAGATTCAGCAGGGGAAGGGAGGCGCCCAGAACGAGGCCCGTTTTGATGAAGTCGCGACGGCTTTTCATGGGGAGGACGGGGCAGATGTGATTCCAGCACCCAGGCGCCCCCCGGGAGAGGCGGGCACGGGCTGGACGATCGTGCGCTGGAGCGTACACCCGGGGTCCGAGGGCGGACACCGCATGGTTTGTCCAAAGCGCGGCGGATATTGCGGTGGCTGCGCCGCCGGCCGACCCGCCGCCCTGGATTACGTCGCTCCGCCGGGGCGGAGGACGGCGGTTCAGGCCCCCGCCGGGGGCGGCTGCAGGCACCGCCGGATCACGCCCTGCAGGGCGATGATGTCGAACGGCTTGTTCAGGACGGCCGTGACGCCGGCGGCGGTGAGTTCCTTCATCTCCTCGGCATCGATCCTTCCGCTGGTGATCAGGATCGGTCCGTCAAACTGCGCGGCGCGGATGCGCCGGGTGAGGTCGAGTCCGTTGATGCCCGGCATGTTCAGATCGAGCACCAAAAGATCGTACCGGTTCGCCGGGTCCTGGAAGTTCTGCCAAGCCTTCGCGCCGTCCGGCTCGTGATGAACGAAGCAGCCGATCCGGCTCAGGGCCGCCGTGACGGTCTTGGCGACGAGATCCTCGTCCTCGGCCAGCAGGATGCGCGCGTGTCCCAGCGGCGAGCGAGAGGGAGGCTTGGGGGGAGCCGGCGGGGGAGGCGGGATGGGCAGCACCGGGAGAAGCACATGGAACGCGCTGCCTTGGTTGGGAGTGGATTCGACCTCGATGCGCCCGCCGCAGTCGTGGACGAGTTGCCAGACGATGGACAATCCCAGGCCGGTGCCCTTGCCCACCTCCTTGGTCGTGAAAAAGGGTTCGAAGATGCGTTCGCGCACCTCCGGATCCATGCCGAGCCCATTGTCGCGCACGGTCAGCCGCTGCCAGCCGAGGATCCGGTCGGGTTCCTTGCGACCGGGGAAGGGCGTCACGGTGCCGGGGGCGATCGGCGCCGCCTGAACACAGATCACCGGGGTCCAGTCGGCCGGCGGCGCCGTGAGTTTCTCGAGGAGGGTGTCGCGGGCATTGAGGACGAGATTGAGGACGATCTGGTTGAGGTTGGTTGGATTGAGGTAGAGGGGTGGCAGGTCGGGCGGAATCTCATTCACCCAGCTGATGCGGCGGTCCACGGTCAGCCGCAGCAGCGCAAAACAACCGTCGACTGCGGCGGCGAGGCGCACCGCCTCGGGCCGGGTGTCGCTCTTGTGGCCGAAGGTGAGCAGGCGCCGCGTGAGGTCCGCGGCGCGTTGCACGGCGCTGGCGATGAGGCCGACCTCCTCATGCAGGCGCGGATCGCCGGGCCACTCGAGCCGGATCTGCCCCGCCTTGAGGGCGATGGGGGTCAGCAGGTTGTTGAACTCGTGCGCGATGCCGCCGACGAGTTCGCCGACCGCCCGCATCTTGCGCGACTGCGCGACCTCGTCGTCCAGGCTGCGCCGCTCCGTGACGTCCTCGGCGAGGAGGCAGAGCCGGGCGTGGTCGCCGGGCCCGGCGGCAAGCGGGACCAGGGTGAAGACCAGGCGGCGGTGGAGGGTTTCGAGGCTCACCTCCTCGCGCACCAATTCCGTGATGGCCCGGCCCGAAGGCAGGAGCTGATCCAGACATCGGCCCCAGCCGCGTTCCAGCGGCAGGTCCCGCAGGAGGCGCCCCGCCGCCGCCTCGGCGGTGACCCCGAAAAAGGGCGCGGCCTGACGGTTGACGGACAGCACCCGATATCCGCCCGGCGCGGCCTCCAGGACGCAGATGGAAAAGGGAATGTTGTCGTGCAGGGCCCGGAGCACCGCCTGCTGGCTCGCCAGCTCGGCGGCCTGGCCGGCGATCCGGTGCCGCAGGGCGCGCTGGTGCAGGAAGCCGGTGAGCGCGGCGACGAAGGCGGCGGCCAGCAGGACGACGCCATAGGTGATCGCCTGCTGCCGCGAGATCACCGGCGCCGCAACCTGCCCGAACCACCGGTCGTAGATTCGGTTGTATTCTCCCGAGCGCTGCAGGATGGCCAGGCCTTCGTTCAGCCGCGCCAGGATGCGGGCATCGCCCTTGTGCACGGCGAAGCAGTGGCGGATGTCATACTCGGCAAGCGGCTGGTCAAACATCCGGACGTCCTGGAGGTGCCGGCGTTCCATCGCCGACAGCGCGGTGAGCAGGGAGCCGAAGGTGGCGGCGCAATCTCCGCCTTCGACCAGCCGCAGCGCTTCCTCGGTGCCGCTGACATAGACGGCCTCAACCTGCAGATGCCGATCGCGCAGAAACTGTTCCCCGATGCTGCCCATGCCAATCACCGCGAAGCGCCGCCCCTTCAGGTCCGCCAGCGTCTTGACCGGTGTCGACGATCTCCGGACAAACACGGCGCCCTGCAGCGTAAGGTAAGGGACGGAGAACTCGGCGTACGCGTCGCGTTCGGTGGTCTGGCTGAAGGACTGCAGCAGGTCCAATCCCCCCTCGCGGAAGCGCTCCTGTATGACGCGGCTTTCCGCCGTGACGCGGGTGAGGCGCAGGTTCATCACCCGGGCCACGGCGTCGAGCAGGTCCACCGAAAAGCCGGCGCAGCGGCCGGAGGCATCGAGGTACGAATACGGGAAGCTGTCGGTCGCGCAGCCCGCGACGAGCGGCTCGCGTTCGGAGAGCGTTCCCGCCCCCCCGGGGGACGGGGGCGGGACATCGCCCGCCGGCGGGGTGCCGGGCGCGGCGCGCGCCACCGCGGCGAAGAGGCTCGCGGCGGACACGACAAGGGCCAGCAGGCGCGGGGTGACGCGGAGGCCGGCGATCGGGGTGGCCCGCATGGTTTGCGTTTCAGAAATGGCCGTTTTGCACCAAAGGGCAAGCGACGAGCAGGCGACAGGGAATCCTCCGGTGGCTTCTGGGGGGTTGGCCCGCGACGGGCCCGTGGAATCGCCGGTGCGACCGGTAAACGTTCTGTCAAGTCCCGCGCCGGCCTCACGCGCCCACGCCGGGCACCGGACCGGGATGAGGACGGCCGCGAAAAGCCAGCAGGATGATCCAGGCGGCGACGCAGAGCACCGTGCAGGCCACGAACACGGCGCGATGCCCGAAGGCGGAGGCCAGGGCGCCGAACGCGAGGTAGCCCGCCGTCGATCCGATCCGGCCCGCGGTGGAGTAGAGGTTGGTCGCCGTGCCCGGCTGTTCCGGCAGGAAGTTCTGGAAAAACGTGATGGCGATGCCGCCGATGACGGCCGTGATGGCGGCGCTCAGGATCTGCAGCGGATAAATCTGCCAAGGGGCGCGGACGGCGGCGAGCAACGCGTAGTAGACGACGGCCAGGACCCCCGCCAGGCGGATGAGCCGCGCCTGGTCGGCCTTGGTCGCCAGCAGGCCGAAATAGAGCATGAACGGGATCTCGAAGGCGGGGGCCACGCTGTAGATGATGCCCACCTGCGCGCCGGTGCCGCCGAGCACGTTGAGCACCAGCAGGGGGAGGTTCATGATGCCCATCGTGCCGGACGTGAACAGGAGGGCGAAGCCCAGGAAATGCGCCAGGATCTCACCGCGGGCCAGGACGCGGAACAACGGCGGGCGCGCCGTCGCGGTCCGGCCGCTAGCCCACGGCGGGGCCGACGGCACGAAGCACAGAATGATGAGCACGAACGCGAGGAAGCAGAGCGCCGCCACGAGAAACATCCCGCGATAATGGTAGCGGAGCATCACCCACGCGGCCACGGCGGGCCCGGCGGTCCACGACACCGCGAAGAACAGCCGGAAGACATTCATGTAGAGCGGGGCGTCGCGCGGGGAGATGCTGGACCGCGCCAGCAGATCGCGCGCATGGGCGAAGAGCTGCGAGAAGGTGATCGAGGAGAGGCCGCCCAGGATGCAGCCGATCGCCGTCAGCCACCAGACGTCGCGGACGAAGGCGTAGCCGACGTAGCTGAGGGCCCCGGTGATGCCGCCCACCAGCAACACCGCCCGCCGCGAAAGCCAGGTATCGGACCAGTGGGCCAGCAGGGTGCTGAGCGCGATTCCGCTCAACGACGTGGCGGTCATGAAAAGGCCGAACGCGAAGGGCGTCATGCCCACCTCGATCGTGCCGAACATGGAAAAGAACGGTGAGACAAACGCGAAGGCGAGCCCGACCAGCAGATTGCAGCCGAGGAGGACCAGAAACCCGCGATGGCTCAAGAACCGGCGGGCCGGGGCGAGGATGCGCTGCATGGTGACGGGCGGAACGGGCGGACGGACCCGCGGGGAGGACTCCCCCGGCGGTGGGGACCGGGTGCGACCGGGGCCGGGCGCGATCGCGGGAACCGGCGGGCAGGGATGACGGGGTGGGACGGAAGATCGGTCCGGAGGCGGACGGCCGGTCAGCGGACGACGCGGGCCGAGCCGCCACCCATGATCTTCTCGACCTCCTTGCGGGTGGCCATCGAGGTGTCGCCGGGCGTCGTCATGGCGAGCGCGCCGTGCGCCGCGCCATACTCGACGGCTTTCTGGGGATCATTGGCCGAAAGGAAACCGTAGATGAGGCCGCTGGCGAAGCTGTCGCCGCCGCCGACGCGGTCGAGGATCTCGAGTTCCGCATATTTGCGGCTCTCGTGGAACCGGCCGGCGTGCCAGCAGACGGCGCTCCAGTCGTTTTTGGTGGCGGTGATCACCCGGCGCAAGGTGGTGGCGGCGACCTTGAAGTTGGGAAACTCCGCCACGGCCTTCTCGATCATCTTTTTGAACGCCGCGGTCTCGATGTTGCTGATGTTGTGGTCGAGCCCCTCGACCTCAAAGCCGAGGCAGGCGGTGAAGTCCTCCTCGTTGCCGATCATGACGTCCACATATCTGGCGATCTCGCGGTTGACCTCGCGGGCCTTTTTCTGGCCGCCGATGCTCTTCCAGAGCGAGGGACGGTAGTTCAGATCGTAGGAGACGATCGTGCCGTGCTGCTGCGCGGCCTTGACCGCCTCGATGGTGAGGGCGGCGGTCGTTTCGGAGAGCGCGGCAAAGATGCCCCCGGTGTGCAGCCAGCGCACGCCGCGCCGGCCGAAGATGGCGTCCCAGTCGAAGTCGCCCGGCTTGAGCTGGCTGGCGGCCGAGTGGCCGCGGTCCGGGATGCCGACGGCGCCGCGGAGGCCGAAGCCGCGCTCCGTGAAGTTGAGGCCGTTGCGCACCGACCGGCCGATGCCGTCGTCCTCCCGCCACTTGACGAAGTCGATGGCGACGCCGCCCTGGAGGACAAAGTCCTCGATCAGGTGGCCGACGTCGTTGTCGACAAACGCGGTGGCGACCGCCGTGCGCAGGCCGAAGCACTTCCGGAGTCCGCGGGCGACGTTGTACTCGCCGCCGCCCTCCCACACCTTGAATTCCCGGGCGGTGCGGATGCGACCCTCACCGGGATCGAGGCGCAGCATGATTTCGCCGAGCGAGAGCTCGTCGAATTGGCATTGATCGGCAGGTTTGATCTGGAGGCTCATGGCAGGAGGAGGAGGGCGGGGGTGGAGGCGGCGCCGCGCTCAGACGGCGACCTTGAAGTCGGCGAGATACCACCGCGGCTGGCGGCATTCGGCGGCGATGTCGTTCAGGGCGTTGATCTCGGCCTCGGAGAAGAGCAGGCCGCCGTTCCGGGCCGAGCGCGCCGCCGCCTCGGCTTCGATCTGTCCGGGCAGCAGGCACGTTTCGTTGCCGTGACCGAGGATGTCCTGAATCACCGCCTTGACGTTGTCGGCCTGGCTGCGGCCCCCGGCAAAGGCGCCGGCGTTCATCGCATCGGGGTGCCAGACCTGGAAGAAGAAGCAGCACGCGTGCTTTTCCGCGGGCTCGCGCTCCCACCGGTTGCGCAGCGTCGGCAGCGAGCCGCCGATGAAGGCGGCGACGAGCTCGTTGATCAGCGACAGGCCGTAGCCCTTATGCGCGCCGAAGGGCAGGAGATATCTGGCCCGGGCGGGATCCGTGGTCGGCTGGCCCTGCTCGTCCACGGCGGCGCCCGCCGGCAGCGGCTTGCCTTCGCGCGCCAGCTGCTGCACCCGGCCCATGGCCACGACGCTCGTGGCCCAGTCGATGACGATGGGATACCCGATGGCGCCCGTCGTCGGAAAGCCCCAGGAATGCGGATTGGTGCCGAGGGTGGGGAATCTGCCGCCGAACGGCACGACCTCGGCGAGCGCGGCGGTGCAGTTGGTGTAGGCGATGTACCCCTTCCGGGCGGCATCCATGACATAGCCGCCGCCCCAGAGGTAGTGGAAGGCGTTGTCCACGGAGACCATGCCCACGCCATACCGGTCGGCGAGTTTCATGGCGGTGGCCATCGCCGCGTAGGCGGTCGCCTGGCCGAGCTTGCGGTTGGCATTCCAAACCTGCGCGCCGCGGAAGCGCGTCTTGATCTTCTCGATCTTGGCCTTGGGCACGCAGCCCTGCGCGCCGCTGCCAAACAGGTGGTCGAGATGCAGGGCCTTGATCGCGTTGTGGGTGCGGATGCCGTGGCGCGTGGCCTCGGCGCAGAACCGGGCGGCGTCCGTGGCTTCCTTGGGGGAAAAGCCGCGGCGGCGGTAGGCGGCCTCGACCAGCGCGTTGTGCTTGGCGTCGGGTACGACGTAGAACGTTTCCATAGGGGCGACAGTTGGATCGGGCTAGACGGCTTTCCTCACCGCCACCTCGGGGTTGACCTGGGCGATGGGCTTCTCGCCGTTCATGGCGAGGATGAGATTCCTGACGGCGGTGGTCGCCTGGCGGACGACGCTTTCGAAGGTGCGGGAGGCGACATGCGGGGTGACGACACAGTTGGGCAGTTTGAGCAGCGGATGGTCCGGCGCGGGGGGCTCCAGCTCGAGGACGTCGGCGCCGTAGCCGGCGACCTGGCCCGATTGCAGCGCCGCGACCAGGTCGGCGGTGTGGACGATCTCGCCGCGGGCGCAATTGAGGAGGATGACGCCCTTCTTCATCTTCGCGATCGAACGCGCGTTGATCATGTCGCGCGTCTCGGGCGTGAGGTTGGTGTGCAGCGAGATATAGTCCGCCGCGGCGAAGACCTCATCGAGCGAGGCGGCGCGCCGGACGCTGTGCGCGGTGGCGAACTTGTCATCCCAATAAACGTCGAAGGCGACGACATTCATGCCGAAGGCCCGGGCGCGGATCGCGACCTCCCTGCCGATGCGGCCGAGGCCGACGATGCCGATGGTCTTCTCGAAGAGCTCGTGGCCGGTCTTCCGCTTCCAGCCGTTGCTCCGCGTGGAATCGGTGTGGAAGAGGAGGTTCTTCTCCAGCGCGAGCAGGAGCAGGAAGGTGTGTTCCGCCACGGTGGTGTGGTTGACGCCGGGGGTGAAGAGGACGGGGATGCCGAACGCGGTGGCGGATTTCACGTCGATCTTGTCCACGCCGATGCCGTATTTGCTGATCACCTTGAGGCGGGGGCGCGCTTTTTCGAGCACCGGCCGGGTGATGGCGTCATCCCCGCAGATGTAGCCGTCGATATCGCCGACGAGGGCGAGGGTGTCGGCCTCGCTGAGCGGGCCGCGCGCCCGGATGATCTCCCAGCCGGTGGCGGCGAGCAACTGGTGATGCTCGCCGGGAGTGTCCTGAAACGAGGTGGTGGTAAGCAGAATGCGGGTCATGGCGGTGTCCGTCCGGCCGCGGAGGTTGGCGCCCGGCCGGCGAGGGGCTTTATACAAGGCCTGCCCCTCGTCTTGGCAAGCGGAACGGACACGTGTTCGTCGCCGTGGGCAACGGCCAGTCGAACCATCCACTTCTGGGGGAATGTCCGCCTCCGCCGGGACCACGGCGGACAGCTTTCGCCTCGACGGGAGTTCCGCCCGCGCCGGAGGCAGCCCGCTTCAGGCTGGCCTGCCACCCGTAGCCCGCAAGGCAAAGGCCGGTCAGCCGGGGCGAAGCTCCTTGCAGGGTCGTTGCCCGCCTTCGCCCGCCTGCGCGGGCTGCGGCGCGGCAGTCTTCGTCCCGCGGCCGCGGGCGCGAAGACTGGTGCGGCTGCGGGGAATTGAACCCCGAACACCTGCTTGGAAGGCAGAGGTTTTGCCGTTAAACTACAGCCGCTAAGAAGGCGTAAAAGGGTTTCCGATAATGCCCCTCGGTCAAGCCTCTCTTTGGCGCCTGCCGGAGGGAAACCGGCGGGGTCGGAATGCGGTGGTGCCGGCGGGGCGATTGAAAATATAGCGTTGCGCGGGCAGGGTAGTACGAGCATTAATCGCTTGCATTATGGCTTTCATCTCGACCGCCTCGTCGGGGCAGTCTGCGCCGCTGCGGTCGGCGCAACCCCAGCAGAAGAGAAGCGATTTGCGGGCTGCCCAATCCCTGGCCAAACAAAAGGCCCTGGAGAAAAAGGCCAAGCGCTACAATCTGCCGCTGGCCGAGCTCGCGATTTTCACGCAGCAGATCTCCTCGCTCCTGACCGCAGGCCTGCCCTTGGTGCAATGCCTGGAAGCGTTGCAGGACCAGACCGAGGATCCGGTCTTTCGCATCATCATCCGCGACGTGCGCGCCGACATCTCGTCGGGCAATTCGTTTTCCGCCGCCGTCAAGAAATTCCCCCGGGCCTTCAACCAGCTGTTCATTTCCATGGTCGAGGCGGGCGAAGCGTCCGGCGCGCTGGCGGAGATCCTGGGCAAGGTGGCGTCGTATTTTGAGTCGACGGTGAAACTCACCAAAAAGGTCAAGTCCGCGATGACCTACCCGATCGCCGTCATCGCCCTCGCCATCATCCTGGTGAACGTGCTCCTGATCTTCGTCATTCCGGTGTTCGCGGCGATGTTTGCGGATTTCGGGGCCAAACTGCCGGCGCCGACGCAGGCCCTCATCACCACCAGCGATTTCCTCAAGCACAACTTCCATTGGATCATCCTCGGGGTGGTGGCCGTCTGGTGGGTGCTCAAACGCGTGCTCGCCACCCCCAAGGGCCGGCGCGCCAAGGATCAGTTTCTCGTGCGCGCGCCGATTTTCGGCAACCTGATCCACAAGATCGCCCTCTCCCGCTTCTGCCGCACCTACGCCACGCTCATCCGCTCCGGCGTGCCCATCCTGCGGACGCTCGAGATCGTCGCGGGCGCGAGCGGCAAGGTGCAGATCGAAGACGCCTGTTCTGAAATCGCGAAGCATGTCAGCCAGGGCGGCCAGGTCTCGGAGGTGCTCGCGGTGAATCCCTTCTTCCCGCCGATGATGAAGCACATGGTCAAGGCGGGCGAAACCACCGGCAACGTCGACGGGATGATGAACAAGATCGCGGATTTCTACGACGTGGAGTGCGACGCCACCGTGGCTTCGCTGACCTCCCTCATCGAACCGTTGCTGATTGTTTTCCTCGGCGTCGTGGTCGGCGGCATCGTCATGGCGATGTTTCTGCCGATCTTCCAACTGGGCGCGGTGGCCGGCGGCCTGCAGTAAGGCGCGGACACGGGCAACAGCAACCCGGTGGCGGTATTCCCTTCCGGCGAAGAAGGGAGAAGGAATCATTCGTAAATTTTTTGGCTAACGGACTCCAAGGGGCTGCGCGGGAAATGTTAACCTTGCACCGGCCGGCCACGCGGTCTTCGCTGAATGCCGAGTCTCCCCGCCCATGCCGGCCGTCCTCATTGTCGACGATCTGCTCTCAATCCATGAGATGCTCGACGCGGTTATCCAACCGACCGGCTTCGCCACATCGTTCACCACCGACGGCGAGAAGGCGCTGGCCCGGTACAAGGCCGAAAAGTTCGACCTGGTTCTGGCCGACATCGACATGAAGCCGATGGACGGCATCACGCTCCTCAAGCAGCTCAAGCTCTACGACCCGGGATGCGTGGTGATCATCATGACGGCCTACGCCAGCATGGACAGCGCCATCCAGGCCCTGAAGTTCGGCGCCTTCGACTATCTCCAGAAGCCGTTCAAGGTCGACGAACTCATCGCCACCCTGAAGCGCGGGATGGAGTTCCGCCAGCTCAACGCGGAGCGGGCCGCGCATCCCGCGCTGCCGCCGGTCAAGTCGAGCGACATCGAGACCCGGCTGATCGGCCAGAGCGCCAAGACCAAGAAACTGGTGCAGCAAATCAAGAAGCTCTGCACGGTGCGCACCCCCGTCCTGCTGGTCGGGGAATCCGGAACGGGCAAGGGGATGGTGGCCGAGATCCTGCACGCCAACGGCGACGCGGCGGAGACCGCCTTGGTGCGCATCGATTGCGCCGTGAGTTCGGACCAGGGCTTCCGGGAAGGGCTGCTGGGGCCGAGCGGCGCGGGCGGCACCTGGGTGCAGCAGGCCAAGGGCGGTACGTTGCTGCTGGAGCACATCCAGTGTCTTCCCAAGCCGATGCAGAAGGAACTGGTCAGCGTGCTGCGCAACACCAGCCATGGCTTCCGCCTGATCTGCACCTCGAACGAGGACCTGGAAAAACTCACCGACGAAGGCCATTTCAACGACGAGCTTTTCTACCGGGTCGCCTCCCTGCCGGTGACGCTCCCCCCGCTGCGGGAACGCCTCGAGGATCTTCCGCTGCTGGTCAAGTATTTCACCGGCCGCGCGGCCAACCCCCAGTTCGATGCGCGGCTGGCGGAATTCACCGACGACGCCATGGCCGTTTTCCGGGCCTACCATTGGCCGGGCAACCTGGCGGAGCTCGAGCAGGTGATCTCCAAGATCGTCGCGACCACGGAGGCGCGCGTGATCACCTCGCAGCAGCTGCCGGTGCGGCTGCGGGAGGTGCGGCATTGGCCGAGCCTGACCGAGTACCTGGCCGGACAGGAAAAGCAGTACATCGAGATGGTCATGCACGCCTGCAAAGGCGACGCGGCGAAGGCGGCCCAGGTACTGGGGGTCGACGCCGCCAAGCTCGAGTGAGCGTCCGCGGGGCGGGGTGGGAACAACCCGGCGCATCGGGCCCGGGGTGATCCTCCGGCAGGCGCGTCCCGTTTCCCGCTTGCGCTGCCCCGTGGCCCCCGCAAGCCTCGGCCGCCCGCGCCCATGCCCAAACGAACCGACCTTGACTCCATCCTCATCATCGGAGCCGGGCCCATCGTCATCGGCCAGGCATGCGAGTTCGACTACTCCGGCACCCAGGCGTGCAAGGCGTTGAGGGAGGAGGGCTTCCGGGTTGTGTTGGTGAACTCCAACCCGGCGACGATCATGACGGATCCCGAGTTCGCCGACGTGACGTACCTCGAGCCGCTGACGCTGGAGTTTCTGGAGAAGATCATCGAGGCGGAGCGGCCCTCGGCCCTTCTGCCCACGCTGGGCGGCCAGACCGCGCTCAATCTTTCGATGGAACTCCATCGGGCCGGCATCCTGGAGCGGCACGGCGTGGAAATGATCGGCGCCAAGCCCGAGGCCATCCGGAAAGGCGAGGATCGTGAAGCGTTCAAGCAGTCCATGGTGAAGATCGGGCTCGACGTGCCGAAGTCGATGACGGTTCATTCGCTGGACGAGGCGCGCAAGGCCGCGGACTACATCGGCAGTTTCCCGCTCATCATCCGGCCGTCGTTCACCCTCGGTGGCCAGGGCGGGGGCATCGCCTACAACCGGGAGGAGTTCGATCAGATCGTGGGCAACGGCCTGGAGATCTCGCCGGTGCACGAGGCGCTGGTCGAGGAGTGCCTCCTGGGCTGGAAGGAATTCGAGATGGAGGTCATGCGCGACCACAAGGACCAGTGCGTGGTCATCTGTTCGATCGAGAACTTCGATCCGATGGGCGTGCACACCGGCGACTCGATCACCGTGGCTCCCGCGCTGACCCTGACCGACAAGGAATACCAGATCATGCGCGACGCGTCGTT
>JBAIXJ010000210.1:0-8787 GCA_037916645.1 Opitutales bacterium
AAGGCGAGCGGCGTGGGCCCGGCGCGCGCCCGCAATTGGGCCGAGGCGTCGGGGTCGCCGGCGGCATCGAGGGCGACCACCGGCACGCCGCGCGCCAGCAGGTTGGCGACCACGCGCCGGCCGATGAAGCCGGTGCCGCCGGTGACGAGGAATTTCATGCGGAGAAAGGCGGGGGAGACTTCACCACAAAGGCACCAAGGCACGAAGGACGGGTGGACTTGGTATGGTTGGATCAGCCATGGCTCTGTGCCTCTGTGTCCTTGTGGTTCAAATTGACGGGATCGGCGTCGCGCCGGCGGCGTTCGAGCGGTAGGCGGCCTCGACCACCGCCATGGTCCGGCAGGCGTCGTCGACGCTGATGGGCAGCGTCCTCGTCTCGCCGTTGGCGAACCGCATCACCTCCGCCATCGTGCCGATGAAGGCGTGCGGGTACCACCGGCCCGCGAGCGGGACCGGGCGCCACGGCCCGGGGCGGCCGCGCCGGTCGAGCGTGCAGACCTCGAGGGTGTCGGGCCCGCCGCGCGGATAGTTCAGGAGCAGCCCGAGCCGCGCCTTGATCGCCCCCCGGGTGCCCTCCCACTTCACGTAGCTTTCCTGGTGGCGCGGACCAAAGTCGTGGCCGTGGTTGGTGGTGATGTTGGCGCGGACCAGGTCGCCATAGTCCAGGGCGATGTTGGTGCGGGTCGACGCCAGGCGCGCCGTCCGCGGGTGCCGCACGGTCCGGGCATACACCCCGCGCGGCTCGCCGAGAAACGAGCGGATCAGGTCGACGTAGTGGATGCTGTGGTAGAGGATCTCGACCCGCGGCAGGCGCTCGAGGAACGTCCACAGCTGCCACGGCATGTAGACCGTCACCCGCACCTCGAGGTCGTGCAGGTCGCCGATGACGCCGCGGGCGATGAGGTCGCGGGCGGCGAGGATGCAGGGCGCGTAGCGCAGCTGGAAATTGACGCCGGCGCGCAGCCGCCGCCGCCGGCAGAGGCGCCGCAGCGCGCGGGCCTGGGCGAGGTTCTCGCCGAACGGCTTCTGCACGAGCACGGGCGCCCCGGCGGGCAGGGCGGCGAGCAGCGCCGGCTGGGCCGAGGCCGGCACGGCCACGTCGAAGACCGCGCCGCGCGGCGCGGCGGCGACCGCCTCGGCGAGGGTGCGGTAGACGCGCGGCACGCCGAATTCCGCGGCGAGCGTGCGCGCCCGCGCGGGCCGCAGGTCGTAGAGGCCGGCGACGGGAAACCCGGCGAGGCGGTAGGCGGGCAGATGGGCGTCCCGGACGATGCCGCCGGCGCCGAGCACGACGATCGGTCGCGCGGCGCGGGGCCGCACCGGGCGCGCGAGAGGACTAAGCGGCGCTTTTATTTGCAAAAAGGGATTTCATTAGTGAACTTCCGCAAGCGGAAAGTGCGCAAACTCCCCGATTATCCCGTGCCGGCGCTGGAGAAGGGCCTCGACCTGCTGGAGGCGCTGGCGGCGGCGGCCGGCCCGCAGTCGCTCGCGGAGCTGGCGGCGGGGCTGGGCCGCAGCAGCAGCGAGCTGTTCCGGATGCTGAACTGCCTGGAGCGCCGGGGCTACGTGGCGCGCGACGCCGGCACGAGCCGGTACGCGCTGTCGCTGAAGCTCTTCGCGCTCGCCCACGGCCATTCGGTGGCGGACCGGCTGCTGGCGGCGGCCCGCGGGCCGATGCGGACGCTGGCGGAGCGGACGGGCGGCTCGTGTCATCTGAGCGTGCTGGAGCGGGGGGAGCTGCTCGTGCTGGTCCAGGAGGAGAGCCCGGAACCGGTGCGGCTGTCCGTGGAGGTCGGCGGCCGGTTCGATCCGGCGACGACGGCTTCGGGCCGGCTGCTGCTCGCCCAGCTGGGGCCGGCCGAACGCGCGGCCGTGCTGGCCGCCCCGCCGCCGGGCCGGCGCCGGACCGCCGCGGCGCGGCGCCGCCTGGAGGAGACGCTGGCCGGGGTGCGCCGGCGCGGGGTGGCGGTGGCGGAGAGCGAGACGGTCATGGGCGTGCGCGACCTGGCGGTGCTGGTCGGCCACCCCGGGGCCCGCGTGATGGCGGCGCTCGCGGTGACGCGGCTGCGGCGGCGGGGCCGGCGGACGGACGACGCCGCGGTGCTGGCGGCGGCGCGCGCGGCGGCAGAGGCGATCACGGCCGCGCTGGGACTTTCCCCATGAAGACGCAATTCTTCGAGGACTACGCGGTGGGCGCGAGCCGCACCTCGACGGGCCGGACGATCACCGAGGCGGATGTCGTGCTGCACGCGGGGCAGACCGGCGATTTCTATCCGCACCACGTGGATGCCGAGTGGTGCCGGACGCAGCCGTTCGGGCAGCGCATCGCCCATGGCACGCTGGTGTTCAGCGTCGCCGTCGGCCAGACGGCGGGCGAGATCAACCCCGAGGCGTTTTCGTACGGCTACGACCGGCTGCGCTTCATCAAGCCGGTCTTTCTCGGCGACACGCTGACCACGCGGTGCACGGTGAAGGAGACGCGCGACGATCCGAAGCGCCCCCAGCACGGCGTGGTGGTCGAGCTGGTGGAGGCGACCAACCAGCGCGGCGAAACGGTGCTGGCCTGCGAGCATTTGCTGATGGTCCGGCGGCGGCCGGGCGGCGGCTGAGCCGGCGCCCCGGAGCGGCGCCCCGGGTCATTCGGCGTGGAAGACCTCCTCCATGCCGGCCCACCATTCGTCCGCGCCCCGGTCCGCGAGGGGCTGCTGGCAGGGTTTGCAGACCTCCCACCAGCGCTGCGTCGCGGGATCGGCGGCCATCCTGGCCATGTCGGCGGCGTAATTGCGGCCCACGTATTCGTAATAGCTGAACAGGTAGGGGCGGCCGTCGGGGAGGGTGCGGAGGTAGATCGAGTAATTCCGGATGTGGCACTGCCGGATCATCTTCAGCACGTCGGGCCACACCGCGGCGTGCAGGCGTTTGTATTCCTCCAGCTTCTCCGGGCGGAGACCGATGACGGATCCGTAACGTTTCATGGGAATTCTTTCGCCGACGGGGGATAGGGGGGACGTCTTGGGAGCGGCGGGGTCCGGCGACCCCGCCCTACAACGCGGGGGGACGAGTATCGTCAGATTGGCTCCTCAAATTCGGCCAGGTGCAGCGGGTACCGGCCGCAGTCCCGCACCAGCCGCACGATGTGATCGTAGGTCCGGCCGGAGACCCCGCTGGTGACCGAGTGGTCGGACATGAAGACGTAGCCGCCGCCGCGCGCGGCGTTCAATTTGCGCAGGACCTCGCGCCGGATGGCGGCGGGATCGCCCGTCTCCCACACCTGCACGTCGCTGTTGCCGCAGAAGGCCATGCCGTGTCTGTACCGCCGCCGCAGGTCCACCACGTCCATGCCGGCCTTGGCCTCGAGCGGGTTGTACCCCTCGATCCCCAGCTCGATGAAGTCCGGGAAGATCGCCTGCACGTTGCCGCAGCCGTGGTAGATGACGGGCAGCCCCTGCGCGTGCGCCGCGTCGGCGATCCGGGCCACCCACGGCTTGAAATACCTCCGCCAGTAGGCCGGCGAAAAGAACATGTTCTTCTTGTAGGCCACGTCGCCCCAGATGACGAAGCCGTCGAGCAGCCCGGCGGCGGCCGCGAGTTCGGCCTCGGCGCACGCGGCGAAATGCGAGCCGAGGCGGTTGATCACGGCGCCCATCCGCTCGGGGTGCTCGCCCATCCACAGGAGCGCGTTGGTCTGGCCGACGAGGCGCGTGAGGCATTCGCTCACCTCGATCATGCTCCCATAGACCGGGAAATCGGGCCGGAGCGACTTCACCGTGTCGATCCACGCCGGCGAATTGCGCTCAAAGCCGTCGCCGACGCCGGCGATCTGGTTGTCGCCGCCGGCGAAGAAGCGGCGGCGGTCGCGCGGATCATCGAACTCCACCTGCTCCAGCTTTTCGAAGGTGTCCGTCTCCCACGCCCGCATCTCGGGCATGGGGAAGGAGAAGTGCTTGTGCAGGATCGCGCCAAAGCCGGTCCGCACCACGACCTCCTCCGGCGTTTCGCGCAACGTCTCGAACGGCCGGATCCAGGGATCCATGTTTGGCACCGTGGTGATCAGATCGAGGTCGTAGTAGTAATACGGGTTGGCGTCGGCGGCCAGCCCGAGTTCCCGGCGCCAGCGCCGGGTGAAGCTGCCCCAGAAAAAATCGCTGACCGGCACGCGGTCCGGCTCCTCGTGATGCAGGGCCCGGTTGAGGCGCTCCAGCTTGCGCCAGGTGTTCTCCGTGCGCCCGGGGGCGTCGCCGGACCGGCCGAAGGTGTCGAACATGCTCATGGGGGGAGGCGGCGTACGGCCGCGGGGGCTACGGATGATCCGACGGTGCCGTCCGGGAGCGGGACAGCACGGCGACGCCATAGACGGGCAGGTTGACCTGGCGGACTTCGCCGCCGGCCAGGAGGTCGGCCATGGGCCCGGGGAGGGAGATTTGAGCCGGCTGCCGGGCGAAATTGAGCACCACGAAGACTTCGCGGCCCGCGCCGACCCGGCGGCAGACCTCGACGCCCGCCGGAACCGGCAGGGTGGGCGCGTCGACGCCCGCCGCGGCGAGCATCCATTTGGCGGCGGCGCGCATCAGGTTCGCATCCAGCACGGCGCCGACATAGCTGATCGTGCCGCGGCCAACCTTGCGCGTGAGCACGGCCGGCCGGCCGTCGAGCCACCCGTTGGCGGCGCCGTAGCGCATGACGGCCTCCGCGTCCGGCGCCGTCGGCACCAGCGTCTCGGCCCAGACCGCCGCCTGGCCGTCGCCCCAGGCGCCGGAGACCGGCACGTTGTCCAGCAGGGCGTAGAATTGCTCCACCCGCCCGCCCAACGTGGCGGCGAGCGGCCCCGGCTGACGCTCCGGGTTGAGCGCATTGAATTCATCCTTCATGCCCGACCGCGGGCCGAGCACCAGGTGGCCGCCGCGCTCGACGTAGGCGGCGAGGCGGTGCGCGAGCTCCGCGGAAATGACGTTCAGGCTGGGCGCCACGACCAGCCGGTAGCGGTCGAGGGAGGCTCGCGGGTCGACGATGTCGACGGACTGGGCCTCGTCCCGCAGCGCGCGGTAGTAGCCGAGCAACACCTCGATCTGGTCGTAGAGCCGGGTCTGCGGATGGAAATCGATCGCCCACCGGCTGTCGTAGTCGTGCAGGATCGCGATCTGCGATTCAGGGGCGGTGCCGGCGAAGGCCGGCCCGGCCTGCGCGAACTCGGCCGCGGTCTGTTGCGCCTCGGCATAGAAGGGCAGCGGTGCGCCGTCCGGACCCACGAGGGCGCCGTGGTACTGCTCCTGCCCGCTGAGCGCGCTGCGCCACTGCCAGAACGCGACGCCGTCGGCCCCGTGGCCGACCGCCTCCCAGACCAGGGCGCGGGTCTCGCCGCGGTCCAGGGCATTGCTGACGCCCGCCCAGTCGACCGAGCCGGGCTGCATCTCCATGACCCAGAAGTTGCGCTGCTTCCAGCCGCGGACGAGATCGTGGGTCGCGCCGATGCGATAGGGGTCCACGTGGCCCTGGCCCACGTAGGTGTCCCACGAGATCAGGTCGAGGTCGGTGGCGATCTCGCGGCGGTTGAAACGGTCGGCCCAGCCGAGCCCGCCGAGGTTGGTGGTGACGAACTGCCGCGCGTCGGCGTAGCGCCGGATGACGTCGAGCTGGTTGCGCTGGAAGCTGCGCCACTCATCCGTCACGAAGCGCTTGTAGTCGAGCAGCAGGCCCGGGTTGCCCCGGCCGGTGCCCATCGGGATCTCGTCCCACGAGTCATAGGTCTGGCTCCAGTAGGCGGTCGTCCAGTGCCGGTTGAGGGCGTCGAGGCTGCCGTAGCGGGCCTGGAGCCACTCGTGGAAGAGCCGGCGCGACCCGGCGTCGAAGGAATCCTCGGTGTACTCGTTGCCGATCTGCCAGCCGATGACGTTCGGGTTGTGGCCGAAGCGCCGCGCGAGCTGTTCGACGATCGCCCGGCAGAGCTCGCGGTATTTGGGACTCGAATAGGAGAACTGGCGCCGCTCGCCGTGCTGGAGGCGCCGGCCGTTCTCGTCGACGCGGAGCGTCTCGGGATATTTCGAAGTCAGCCAGGCGGGCGGGGCGTCGGTCGGGGTGCCGAGCACGACGACGATCCGGTGCGCGGCCGCCGCGGCGATCGCGCGCTCGAGCCAGTCGAGGGTGTAGCGGCCTTCCGCAGGCTCGAGGCTGCTCCAGGCGAATTCACCGATGCGCACCATCCGCAGGCCCGCCGCCTGCATCAGCGCGAGATCCGCGTCCCAGCGGGATTCCGGCCATTGCTCCGGGTACCAGGCCGCGCCGAGCAGGAGCGGCGGGACCGCGGCCGGCGGAGCGTCGGCCGCCGGGAGGACCGGCGGCAGGAGGAGGAGCGCCGGCGCGAGCAGGGGGAGAAGCCGGGACATCGGAGGAGAGCGTCGCCCGGAACGGCGGAAAGCGCAATCGGCGAAGAAAGAGCCCCGGGTTCCCGGGCGCCGTGCGAAGCGCGTTGCGGGCACCCGGGGCTCTGCTTCGAGCGTTGGGACCAAAGGATCAGTAGCGGTACGAGATGCTCGCCATCACGGTCATGCCGTCGATGTAGGCGTTCGACGGGTACTGCGGGGAGCTCCAGAACTGGTAGCGCAGCGAGTTGGTGAGGTTGATGCCCTGGACGGAGAGCTGGACGTTCTTCGTGAAGTTGTAGTTCAACGAAGCGTCCAGGTCGCCGTAGGCCCGCACGACCTGCTGCAGGAGGCCGATGTTCACGAAGTTGGAGACACCAGTCACATACTTGTCGCGCCAGTTGTAGGCGACGCGCGCGGAGAAGGGGCCCTTCTCGTACATTCCGATGATGTTGTAGCTGGTGCGCGAGAGGTTGGTCAGGGGGATGTTGTAGCCCTGGATCGTGCTCGGGGTCGAGCTCTCGACGAGCGTGTAGTTGGCCTGGATGCCGAACCCGTCCAGCGGTTTCGGCAGGAAGGTGAAGAACTGATGGTAGCCGATCTCCGCGCCCTTGATCGTCGCCGGGTTGAGGTTCGCGGGCGTGGTGATCTGATAGGTCACGCCGTCGTACGTCTGCGGCTCGGTGATGTTGGCGATGAAGCCCTTGACGTCCTTGTAGAAGCCGGCGAGGTAGACCACGCTGTCCTTGCTCAGGTAGTCCTCGATCGACACGTCGAAATTGGTCGAGCGGATCGGCTTCAGGTTCGGGTTGCCCTGCGAGCCCGAGTTGGCGGTGGGATTGATCGGGTTCTGGTTCAGGGTCAGCCCGGGCGACATGTTGCTGAACGGCGGCCGCGTCATGGTCTTCGAGGCGGCAAGCCGCAGGAACACCTTGTCCGTGAACTTGAGGCGGAAATTGAAGCTCGGCAGGAAATCCGTGTAGGAGCTGCTCAGATTGAGCGGGGTGATCGTCGAGGTCCCGGTCGAGGTGTTCGTGAGCTTCTTGAAGCCCGCCAGGTCCTCCTTCGTCTGCACGGCGCGGAAGCCGATGTTCCCGTCGAAGGGCAGCCCGCCGAGGTCGCCGGCGAACTCGGGCATGAGGTAGACCGCCGCCGTCTTCTCCTTGATGTCAAAGAAGCCGAGCGGATTGACCGTGCCGTCCGTGCTCGCGGTGGTCGTGGTGTCGCCGTAGAGCTTCAGCGTGGCGTTGGGATCCCGGAAGGTGGAGAAGAGCGCCGAGCTGAGATAGGCCGAGGGCTGCGCCTCGTGGTAGGGGGTGAAGAAGTTCTGGATCGGCGTGGGGCCCCACAGGCCGGGGAAATTGCTCAGGGCCGAGCTGCCGGCCGGAATGTTGTAGGAGCCGAGGTAGAGCCCGAGGTTGCTGTTGTTCTGGTCCGTGTCGGAGTAGCGCACCCCGCCGAGGATCTTGGTGAACAGGCCCTGCTTGATCCGGTACTCGCCGTCGATCTTGCCGGCGGTGGCCTTGGCCTGGGAGGGGAACAGGCGGTTGATGACCTGGACCACCTTGTAGATGCTCGGATCATAGAGGCTCGCCCCCGTCGTGACGGCCGCGGGCACGGTGCCGCCGAGGTAGTAGGTGAGGCTGGGAATGACCGCGGAGCCAAAGACGCCGTTGTTGTAGAAGGCGTAGGCGGAGACGAAATGGTTGAGGTCAAAGTTCACCGTCAGGTCGCCGGACACCCAGTTGCCGCCCGCGTAGATCATGGTGCTCCGGTCCTTCAGGTCGCGGATGACGCTGTACGACGTGCCGGTGACGTTGTTGAACGTCGCACTCCGGACGGCCGTGTTGCTGCCCGGGAACATGGATCCTGAGCCCGCCACCACGTTCGCCGCCGGCAGGCCGATGAGCATCGAAACCTGGTCCTCGATGTTCGACCACTGGTTGTGGTTCGCCCCGACGTAGAGCTGGAGGTGTTCGACCGGCTGCCACTGGATCTCGGCGTTGTACCCGATCGTGCGGAACTCGCCCCAGGACGCGGCCAGGTTGTAGCCGGTGGCGACCAGCGCGGTGGGAGTTCCGGTCGTGACCGTGGCGCTGGGCGTCGGGTTGCCCACGCCGATGTTGTCCTCGCGCCACGGCGTGAGGTTGTAGCTGCCGGAGACCAGGACGCCGAGCTTGCTGTTGCCCACCTTGCCGGTGTCGCTGAAGAACAGGTTGTAGTTCGGCTTGGTCTGGTTGAGGAGCTGCGAGTTCGTCAGGCCGAACGTGGCGCCCGCCTGCACGCCTTCCCCGAATTCGAACGGCTTGCGCAGGCGGACATCGACCAGGCCGCCCAGGCCGCCGTCGATCTGGTTGGCCGCCGAGGTCTTGTACACGTCGATGCCGGCGATGAGCGCGGCCGGGATTTGCGAGTAGTCGAAGGTGCGCTG
>JBAIXJ010000211.1:0-2417 GCA_037916645.1 Opitutales bacterium
TGGTCGGGGTGGTCAGATTCGAACTGACGACCTCTACGTCCCGAACGTAGCGCTCTACCAGGCTAAGCTACACCCCGTGTCGTAAAGGGTCGAGAGTGGGCGATTCCGCCGGGGCAACGCAATACCAAATCCGTCAAAAGGCGGGGGCCGCGCGTTCAAGGCAGCCAACAATGGCGGGGTATTTGCCACAAGAGGCTCAAGAGGCACAAGATCGATCGACCGCGTGTTCGGAACCATTCGCCAGATGGCGGTTCGTGATCTCTTGAGCGTCATGTGCCTTTTGTGGCGAGAAGGCTTGAGCCGTCGATTCTTGGTTGCCGTGCCGAATTGGCCGCACGCAATGAGGCAAAGAAACAGCCTTTGGCTGCGACGGGAACCGCTGACGCGCCTATGGGCGCGATGAAGGCTCTGTTCGAGCTCGTGACCTTCCTTGTGCCTCTTTGTGGCAAGAAAAGGGAACATCGAATCGAGGCGCGCTCCGTGGCCTCCAAGCGGCCTCTGTGTTCTCTGTGACGAAAGAAATTGGCCGTCGAAAGTCGGTCTTGGCCGCGGCCGCATTCGTGCCCATTCGTGTGCATTCGTGGTTGAGGCCGGTCGGCGGGCCCGCCTTGAGCAAACCGCGGTGATCGTTACGTTGCTGGGCTCATGCGCACGACCTCGGTCCGATTGCTCCTGCCCCTCTGTTTCGCTCTGACGGCGGCGATACCGATTTTTGCCGCCGCGGCGCCCGAATCATCGTCGACGCCTGCCGCCGGCGTCGCCCCGAAGCAAGCGCCCCTCTTCCCGTGGCAGCTCAGCCCGGAGGAACGGCAGCGGCTCGACAAGCTCACCGCCGAGGACCACGCGGACATGATGGCCCAGCTCGGAATCCGGAAGCTGCGGCCGGGCCGCAACGGCAGCAACGCGCCCGGAACGCCGAATCAGGCGAACTACGACCAGGCCAAGGCCAACCCGTACCCCGATTACCCCGATGCCCTCACTTTGAAGAGCGGCGCCAAGGTCACCACGCCCGACATGTGGTGGCGCGAACGGCGGCCGGAGATCGTCGAGGACTTCGAGCGCGAGGTCGTCGGCCGGGTGCCCAGGGACGTGCCGGCCGTCACCTGGGAGGTCGCGCGCACGCTCGAGACGAAGCTCGGCGGCGCGCCGGTCCGGGCCCGGGAGGTGCTCGGGCGCGTCGACAACTCGGCCTGCCCGGCGATCACGGTGACGATCAAGATGGCGGTGGTCCTGCCGGCGCAGGCGCCCGGGCCGGTGCCGGTCCTGATCATGTTCGGCTTCGGCACCATGCCCGACGAACCGACGCCCAGCTTCGGTCCGCCGCCGCCGGTCCCGCCGTCGACGGAGCAGCTCGTGGCCGACGGGTGGGGCTACGTTTCGCTCAGCGCGACGAGCATTCAGGCCGACAACGGCGCGGGGCTGACCGAGGGGATCATCGGGCTGACGAATCGTGGGCACCGGCGCAAGCCGGACGACTGGGGCGCCCTGCGCGCCTGGGCCTGGGGCGCCAGCCAGGTGCTGGACTACCTGAGCCGCGATCCGGCCGTCGACGCGAAGCGCGTCGGCATCGAAGGCGTGTCCCGTTACGGCAAGGCGGCGCTGGTGACGATGGCCTTCGATCCGCGCTTTGCCGTGGCGTTGATCGGCTCGTCGGGCGAGGGCGGCGTCAAGCCCCACCGGCGCGACTTCGGCGAGGCGGTGGAGAACCTGACGAGCTCGGGCGAATATCACTGGATGGCCGGCAACTTCCTCAAATATGGCGCGGCCGACTCAGTCTTCGGGAGCAAGGACGCCCACGATCTGCCGGTGGAATCGAACGAGCTCATCGCCCTGTGCGCGCCGCGGCCGGTGTTCGTCAGCTACGGCGTGCCTGAAAAGGGCGACGCCAACTGGCTGGATCACCAGGGCAGCTACATGGCCACCGTGGCCGCGGGCGCCGTCTACCGCCTGCTGGGCGCGCGCGACCTCGGCGACCGCTCCGACTATCGGACGGCGAAGATGCCGCCGCCGGAGACCGCGCTGCTCGACGGCGAGCTCGCGTGGCGCCAGCACACCGGGGGCCACGAGGATCGGTCGAACATGAGCTACTTCATCGCCTGGGCGGACCGGATGCTGCAGCGGAAACCCCGGTAGGCAGATCGGCGGTGCGCCATCGTGCGATTGGCCAGATGATAGCGCCCGCATGGTGCTTTCTCTGCGTCCATCCCGCCTCGGCGGTGTTCCCAGCGCCTTTTCCACCGCGGAGGCGGGACAGGCGCCGAGGAGGAATGCCTGTTTCCCCTCGGATCACCGGCCGTCGGCAAGGCTGTAGGTCGGGCTTTCCTGTCCGCCGACGCCGCCTTCTCTTGCGCGTGGCCAGCAGGGCAGGGCGGCGAGGGCGGAACGCCCGACGATGCGCGCGGGCGTCGGGGATGAAC